>JAKLIT010000005.1 GCA_022709465.1 Candidatus Omnitrophota bacterium
CGGGCCCGGAGGGTTGATGCCGTACGATTACGCAAAGTGGTACAAGGATGCTTACGCGAAGGACCGGCCATTGGTCGTCAGCGGGATAACCGGCGCGCAGGCGGTCGAGTTTTTGGACGGGATGATAGCCGCGGGCGCCACGGGAGTATGCGTGACGGAACGCACCGCCGCACTTAGCAGGATTTTCCTGGATTTCTGGCCGTATTATTCCAGGGCCTCGCGTAATGACATCTATGACCCTTCGTCAACGCTGGATATAAAGACGGACAAGCAGGCGTATAAGGCGGGACAGAAGCCCAGGGTCATTTTTACCCTGTCTCCCGCATCCAATGCCTCCGTATATTATTCCATAAACGACACGAAAAACGGCATCTCCGGCAGGTTTGCCGCGAAGATGAACGCATGGGGTGCGTATAAGGCCTCTTTCACCCTTCCTTATAATACGGATGACAATATTTTTTCGGTATTTGCCGTTGCCGTGACTTCCGGAGGCAAGAGGGCTGTAGGCATGAAGCACATGAGTGTCTCCGAAGATAAGTCGCTCAAGGAGAAGTTCAAGGCGGAGGTCAGGGTCTACGAAATGCCCGCTTATGAAATAAGGCATGCCGCGCAGAGGATACCGGTTGACGGCCTCGCCGGGGACGAGTGGTCCGGCGCCCCCGCGATATACCTGGACGGTTCACGGGCCGGTAAGCCGGTATTGAAGTCGGGGGAATGCGCGGGCGACAGGGACCTTTCGGGCAGGGTGAAACTGCTTTGGGATGAGGATAACATTTATATCCTCGCGGAGGTCAAGGACGACATGCCGATGGTCAACAGCAGGTCCCGCCATAATATACGCAACGGCGACGCGCTGGAACTCTTCCTGAGCTCGGACCCGGACAACCTACCGAAAGAAGGTTATTCCTCAAGGGATTTTCAGGTGGTGCTCGGGGCGAATGAGACGATGTGGATATACGGGCAGGCGGGCGGGGGGACTAGGAACGCCGCACCTAAAGATTCCGAAATAGCCGTCAGGCAGACCGCGGCGGGCTATAACGTCGAGGCGAGGATATCTACAGTCAATTTCGGATACGACGATTTTATCCCGGGCCGTGAGCTGGCGCTTGACGTGGCCCTCGACGACGCAGACGGTACCGGCGCGAGGGAATGCCAGCTGATATGGAATGGCGCCGAGGATAACGACAGGAATTCCAGGTACTGGGGAAGGGCGGTCCTCAGGCAGGGCCAGTAGCGTCTTATATTGATTTTACGCGCTTTAAAGGTATAATTGTATAGGCGCAAAAGGTATGTTACTTTTAACATATTTTCGATATCCTTAAGGAGGGCTACATGGGGGTCAGAGGGTTTTTTTTATGCGTTCCGATAATCACGTTTTTAACCTGCTTGTTGCCGGCAGGGGTGTTCGCTGCCGAGATCAAGCCTCTTTTTGACCCCGGGACCGAGGAGATAGTCGACTACGCGAAATACGGTGAATTCACGAACGTAGGTACCGAGCAATATAAATATACCATAAAGGACAGGAAGGGACTTTCCGCCGCCGTAGGCGAAGGGATCTACCCCAGCACGAGCGTATACAAGGACCCGGGTTACAGGGAAGCCCAGGCCACGGGGAAGCTTGCCGGAAACCAGTGGGAGTTTGTCAATAACGACGACCAGGTCCTCGCTTTCTATAAATGGGCCACAACAAGCGAGGAGCCGGGCGTGAAACAGCATTATACCGCCGTAGCGTTAGCGAAAGCCGGTTATACGCTGCAGGCCATAAAGGCGCATTACGCGGTACTCGTGAATTTCCCGAAGTCCGTCGGCTGGACGTTCTGGCATACCCCGCTGTATATCTCGAAGATGTCGCTCAACGACCTCGAATACCTCATAAGGACGCACCCCGAACTCGGAATAAAGCTCGTTGACGCGAAGATAACGATAGAAAATTCCTACGATAACGAGATATCGAACGACAAGTTCATGATCAACCCGGGCAAGCTGGTCAAGGTGAAGCCCGAGGAAGTCATCCCCGCCAAGGCGGACCTTTCCAAGATGAAGACGGTCAAGAAGGTCGGCGGCGCGCATGTCAGCCTCGTAAAATACGAGAACGGCCACTGGCAGCTCCTCGTGGACGGCAAGCCATTCCCGATGAAAGCCATGGCGTATTCGCCGAACAAGGTAGGGCTTACGCCGGACAACGGGACCCTCAACGTGCAGACCGACTGGATGACCGCGGATTACAATAAGAACTCTAGGGCCGACGGCCCGTTTGACGCGTATATCGACGCAAACAATAACAACAAGAAGGATGCGGACGAGGCCGTTATCGGGGATTTCCAGCTGATGAAAGACATGGGAGTGAACACTATACGCCTCTACCACCATTCCACGAGCAAGGACCTGCTGAAGGAAGGTTACGAAAAATACGGTTTCATGTACCTGATGGGGGATTTCCTCGGTATGTACGCGGCCGGCTCGGGAGCGGACTGGTACAGCGGCACGGATTATACGGATCCGGAGCACCAGAAGAAGATGATGGAGAGTGTCCGCCAGATCGTCACGGAGTATAAGGACGAGCCCTACATACTGATGTGGGTCCTCGGCAACGAGAACAATTACGGTTTTCCCGGGACGCCGGAAGTAGAGCCAGGCATGGGTTGCCGCGCTAAGCTTCAGCCGGACGCTTATTACGCGTTCGTGAACGAAGTCGCGAAGATGATAAAGTCGATAGACCCGGACCACCCGGTCGCCATCTGCAACGGTGAGACGGTCTACCTCAATTATTTCGCGAAATACTGCCCCGATGTGGACGTCTTCGGCGCGAACGTGTACCGCGGGCCGAACGGGTTCGGGAGGACATATTGGGAAGATGTCAGGGACCTGACGGACAGGCCGTCGATAATAACCGAGTACGGCTGCCCTTCTTATATAAAGGATGACCCCCAGAAGGGAGAGGAACTTCAGGCGGAATACCATAAGGGCAACTGGGAGGATATAGCGTACAATATGGCGGGCTCCGGATACGGCAACGCTTTGGGAGGGGTCTGCTTCGAATGGGTAGATGAATGGTGGAAGGCCGGGCCTCCGCCCCAGCTTGACCCCGCAAAGCAGGACTGGGAGGGCTGGGATTACAAGGCAAAGGCAAGGATACCCGGTAATTTCAGGGGGCCGTTCCCGGATGGATGGCTCCACGAGGAGTACCTTGGCGTCGCAAGCCAGGGAGACGGTGCGGACAGTCCGTTCTTGAGGCATCTGAAGAAAGCTTACTTCTGGTACAAAGAGAATTGGACAAAATAACGAAAGGGGGTTGAGCAATGAAGAAGTTAGTAGTGGCGGTAGTGACTTTGGCGGTACTTGCGGGTGTAGTCGGCCTCACGTACGCCGAGTTCAAGAAGTTCAGCGTCTACTCCGAGAGGAGCGCGAGGGATAACCATTATATCCCCTCGGGCTGGATGGGCGACTGGGGCGATATAAAGCTGGATACGGGATGGAAAGATAACCCGCATTCGGGTACCACCTGTATAAAGATCACCTACACGGCCGAACAGAAGCAGGGAGCCGGCTGGTGCGGTATCTTCTGGCAGAATCCCGCGAATAACTGGGGCAGCAAACCGGGCGGGTTCGACCTGACGGGCGCGAAGAAACTCGTATTCTGGGCGCGCGGCGAGAAGGGCGGAGAGATGATCTCGAAGACCCAGGTAGGCACGTTAGCCGAGGTCAAAATGGGCGGTATCACGGGCGAGTATGCCGATACCGATTCCGCTTCGATAGGGCCCCTGACGCTGACGCCGGAGTGGAAAGAGTATTCGATAGACCTTACGGGCAAGGACCTGTCTTACATATCGGGCGGTTTCTGTTTCGCGGCCAGCGCCGCTGACAACCCGGAAGGGTTCACGATCTACTTCGACGACATATATTACGAGTAGACCTTAAGGTAATTAAAGGGTATAATAGTAAAACGAAGAAGCAGGGATACCGGCGCTTCTTGAAAAAAGGAGCGCCGGGTCTTTAAAAAAGGGGATTTTAGATGAGGTTTTTGGCAGTCGTGATATTAGCCGCGTTATTCGCTTCGTGCGCGCCGTCGGAAATAGCTGCACTGGGCGCCGACGTGAAGACGTTCAACGTCTATACCGAAAAGACGGCTAAGGACAACCATTTTTTTCCGTCCGGATGGATGGGGGATTTCGGGGATATAAAACTGGACGCAGGATGCAAGGATGCGCCGCATTCGGGCGCGAATTGCATCAAGATAACCTACAGCGCAGAGCAGGCCCAGGGCGCGGGATGGGCAGGGATGTACTGGCAGAACCCCCCGAATAACTGGGGGAATGAGCCGGGCGGTTTCGACCTGACGGGCGCGTCGAGGATCGTCTTCTGGGCGAAGGGCGCGAAGGGCGGGGAAAAGATAGCCGAGTTCAAGACGGGCGGGATAACCGGGGAATTCGCCGATTCGGACACGGCTACGATAGAGAATATAGTGCTGACCAAGGATTGGAACCAGTATTCCATAGACCTTTCGGGCAAGAACCTGTCGCATATTTCAGGAGGGTTCTGCTGGTCCGCGAGCGCCGCGGACAACCCGGACGGGTTTACTATATACTTGGATGACATATATTTCGAAAAAGCGCAATAAACCGTATTGGCTTCGCGAAAAAAAGGGGGATCGCAAATGAAAAGGTTGGGGGCATTGTTGCTCGCGCTGGCCGTTTTTACCGGCGCCGCTTCACTGGCTTACGGAGAGTTCAAGAAGTTCAACGTATATACGGATAAGACCGCCAAGGACAACCATTACACGCCCTCAGGATGGATGGGCGATTTCGGTGATATCAAGATGGACACCGGAAGCAAGGATGCGCCGCATTCCGGTACGACCTGCATCAAGGTGACCTACACTGCCGAGCAGAAGCAGGGAGCGGGCTGGGCGGGCGTATACTGGCAGAATCCCCCGAACAACTGGGGCACACAGCCGGGCGGTTTCGACCTGAAGGGGGCCAATAAGCTTACCTTCTGGGCGAAGGGCGCGAAGGGCGGGGAGAAGATAGCCGAGTTCAAGATCGGCGGTATTACGGGTGAATACGGGGACAGCGATTGCGTGGGCACGCCCGAGATCACGCTTACCTCCGATTGGAAGGAGTACTCTATAGACCTTACGGGCAAGGACCTTTCCTCAATAGCGGGAGGTTTCTGCTGGGTGGCCAATGCCGCCTCGAACCCGGACGGCTTCACGATATATCTCGACGATATAATTTACGAGTAAAGCGATGGATAAGGAGGGCAATGTAATGAGAAAGTCAGTAGCATTTATCGCCGCGTTAGTCCTGTTTGTGAGCGCGGCAGGCGTTTCGTATGCCGAATTCAAGAAATTCAATGTCTATGCCGACAGGTCATCGCGCGATAACCATTATATCCCCTCCGGCTGGATGGGCGATTACGGCGATATCAAGATTGACACGGGATGGAAGGAGAACCCGCACGGCGGCACGACCTGCATCAAGATAACCTATACTGGCGAGCAGAAGCAGGGAGCCGGCTGGTGCGGTATCTATTGGCAGAATCCCGCGAATAACTGGGGCATGAAATCGGGCGGTTTCGACCTTACCGGAGCCAAGAAATTGGTCTTCTGGGCCAGGGGCGGCAAAGGCGGCGAAGTGCTTGCCGAGGTGAAGACGGGCGGCATAACCGGAGAGTATGCGGATACCGATACCGCTTCGATCGGCCCTCTGACGCTCACGCCGGAATGGAAGGAGTATGTAATCGACCTTACGGGCAAAGACCTGACCTATATATCGGGCGGGTTCTGTTGGGCAGCGAGCGCTGCGGATAACCCGGACGGTTTCACGATCTATTTTGACGATATCTATTACGAGTAAAGAATAAAACATGGATCAACATAACCTACATTACGAACATCACGAGCACCATGCGAGCCATCACGCGGCGCAGGGATCGCATCACCATACCCATCACACAGCGCATGCGCACCACCACAAGCGCAGGGATGGGAAGAAAGGGCTTTACCTGTTGTTGCTGCTGGCCCTGCTTATGTCATTCATGATAGGCGGATGCTTTCTCTTCAGCAAGATGTCTTCAAAGCCCGCGGTAAAGAGCAAGAAGACATTTATCGAGAAGATGCCCAACGGCCATTTCCGGCTTGTAGTGAACGGCGAGACCTACGTGGTAATGGGCGTCTGCTACCAGCCGATCCCGCCGGGGCAGGATTACACCTATAACTGGTGGGGCGACCCGACCAAGCCGTGGCTTGTTGACGGGCAGCTGATGAAGGACGCCTCGATAAACACGGTGCGTTTCTACCAGCCCGGGGAGAACCAGCAGGAGACGAAGCAGGTCCTTTCCGACCTCTACAGCAAATATGGCATCCGCACGATAATGGGCCATAACCTCGGCATCTATGACATTCCGCCGCCCAACTACGCCGATGAGGGCTACAGGCAGCAGGTCAAGGACGAGGTCCTGGCTATCGTGAAGGCCTATAAGGACGAGCCTGGGATACTCTTCTGGCTCCTCGGCAACGAGAATAATTACAGCTTCGACGACCAGATCGCCCCGTGGGGTTCCGACGAGCTCGATAACATAGAAGACCCGAAGGAGAGGGCGAATGCGAAAGCAAAACTATATTATAGTTTTGTTAACGATATCGCTAAGGAGATCAAGAAGATAGACCCTAACCATCCGGTTGCGATGGGCAACGGCGAGGTCTTCTTCCTCGATATCGCAAGCACCGTGACTCCCGATATAGACATACTCGGGCTCATCTCCTATAGGGGCATGAGCTTCGGCAACACCTGGGAGCAGGCGAGCAAGAGGTTCGGCAAGCCGATAGTCCTTACCGAGTTCGGGTGCGACAGGTATAACGCCCTGACCAGGAAAGAGGACGAGGATATACAGGTAAAATTCCTCATATCGCAATGGAAAGAGATACTGAGGAACACCTGCGGAAAGACCGGCAAGGGAACGGTGCTCGGCGGGTGTATATTCGAGTGGAACGACGAGTGGTGGAAGCACGATGCCGCTAATCCTGCGAGCTGGTACGTCCAGGACGAGACGGCCGGTTGGACGAACGGCGCCTATTATTTTGATATCGAGGTCGAAGGCCACATGAACATGAATGAGGAATGGTACGGCATAGTCGGCATGAGCCTCGAGAAGGAGAACGGCGTCAATAAGAGGGTCCCGAAGAAGGCATACTACGCCCTTAAGGAATTATGGGCGAAGGGCTGCGATGTCGTCGAGCCGCCGAGGGTGGGCAAGAAGCCTAATTAATAAGTAGGCCATTAACAGAGGAGCCGCGCTATTTTATAGTGCGGCTCCTTTTTTGTCCAAAGTTATAGCGTGTGGCCTAATCTCTTAGGTGAGCGTCGGCGTATTGCGCGATCATCTCGGCGACTTTTGTGGGGGGGATCACCGTGAAATAATGGTCTACGATACAGTGGGCTATTTCGTGGGCCATCACGTTGGCAGATATCTTCTCCTCGCTCGCGAAGAGCGAATTCAGCTTGAAGATGTAATATGCTATGAACTTGTTATCCTGGCCGAATATCTCCACGTAAACCCTGTCGAGGTCATCCTGCCCCTTATATATCCGGACATTCAGGTGCAGGCTGTTAGGCCTCATATCGAGGATCTCCTGGACCTTGAAGAAGATCAGGTCGAACTTATAGGCGATCTCCCCTTCGATATCGTTCGTAGCGCGGGAAGGTTTTTCGGTAAGGCCGTAATCGATCCTGTATGTGTCTATCCTGCTATTGACCTTGCGGATATCCACGTTATGTTTCAGAAAGATCGTGCAGAAGATACTGTCTACCGTTGTCCAGTCACTGCCGTCCGTGAATGTCCCCTCGGCGGTTATACTCGCGTGCGCTGAGGCGCATGCCAGCATAACGGCAAACGCCAATATAGAGCATATCTTGAAGAAGGAAAGGTTGTGTTTTATCTGCCGGACCTTGTTCTCTGCCGGCCCGACGGCCTTTTCTATGTCGCTGTCGGAAAGGCCTTTCTTCCTGAGCGTCTCCTTCAGCGACGCGACTTCGGCCTCAAGCTCCTCCGCCTTCGCTTTTGACGCCGCGATCGGCTCCTTGAGGCTCTTCATCGTCCTGTTCAGGGTGTCGGCTAGCGCCTTGATCTCGTCCGCCTGCCTCAGGTGGACATTCACGGCCAGGTTGCCTCCGCCCAGCTCTTCCAATGATTTCTCGAGGCGGTAGAGAGGCCCCGCTATCCTGTGGGATATGAAAAGGACAATGACTATCGTGGCTATACTGACGAGGACTACCGCCGTTATGCCGCTGGATATAAGTATCGGCAGCATGAAATCCGATGTGTTCTTGACCGTGAAACGAAGGTTCTCGAAGCTTGTCGTGGAGGTATTTCCCACAAAAAGGTAGGATACGAACGACATTATCAGGCACGCGAGTATTAGCAGCAGGCAGAACTTCACGATGAAGCTTGCCTGGAACCCCTTTTTTATGAAATAGTTGCGCCTGCGGTTCTGCCCGCCGGTTTTCTTCATTTTATGGTTATCTTCCCAAGGGCATCGGCGTTGATCTTGACGGGGGTCTTGCTTTCAAGCTCATCGATCCACGACCTCAACGCTTCGCCGGCCTTGACGTTCCGGTCCTTGTCGGTTTCCGGGATCCCGGAAAGTATCTCCTCTGACCTTATATCCAGCAGCGAGCGAAGCAAGCTCTGCTCCCAGAAGCGCTCGACCATCTTCATGAACTGCGGGTCCCTGTCAAGCCCGCGGCGCTGCGCCTCAAGAAGAAGTATCTTCTTCTGTATTATCCCGTCAAGGACCTGCTCTTTCGTTAACTTTTTGCGGTATTCCGTAGGGTATAACGAAAGCTCGGACATGAAGTCATCCCTGTAGAGGGAGTAGCTGCCGATAGTCGCTATGGCTTCCTTGCCGTGCTGCTGTTGTGAGCACCCCAAGAGGCAGGAGGCTAGCGCGGCTGCGGCGAGCACGAGGCAGATCGTCTTGTTCATATGGGTATTATATGTGCTTTACTTCCATTTTTCAATATGATAATTTATCCGCATGGCAAAGATAGCATGTTTTACGGCGATAATATGCTTCTTATCCGTTGCGGCGGACTGCCCGGCGGAATATAACATGGTCACCGGGAAGGACGAGAACATCATCGTCTCCCCTGAAAAGGAGATGGAGATGGGCGACTCTATCGCGAAAAAGGTCGAGGCCGTATATAGGCTCGATCCCGACAAGCATGTCCAGGAGAGGGTGGAGTTGATCGGCCAGCGTCTCGCGAAGTACTGCGACCGCAAGGAGCTCATCTACCATTTTAAGGTGCTCGCAGTCAACGATATAAATGCCGTATCGCTGCCGGGCGGATGGGTCTATATCTTCTCGGGGCTCGTAGATGTTTGCAAGAACGACGACGAGCTCGCCGGCGTAATAGCGCATGAGATCGGGCATATCGCCGCGCGGCATCACATGAAGAAGCTGCAACAGAGCTCCGTGGCCAGCATCGCGATGATACTCGTCGCGGCGACGCAGGGGGGGCAAGCCGCGAACGCGACAGACCTGGCGATCACATCCCTCATGGCGTCGTATTCCCGTGAGGATGAGTTCGAGGCGGACAAGCGCGCCGTCCTCTATACAAGGGAAGCGGGGTATGACCCGCACGGGGTGCTCACTTTCATGGAGACGATGAAGAGGGAGAAGAAGAACGATATCAGGCCCTATTCTTATTTTAAGACCCACCCTTACATAGGCGAGAGGATGGGTAAGATAGAAAGCGCGATCGAGGGGAGAAAGACGTTCAGGGAATGGATCAACAAGCCGCTCGATAATAAATGGTAACGTTCCTGCCGTAATACACACCCAAAATTAGCAAATATTTACCCTTGACTTATACCCGATATATTATATACTGGTATACGTCCAGTATATATTTGGGGAGACAATGACGCGAAAGGGGGTGAAGAAGAACAATGAAGAAATATTCTATTTTAGTCGTTTTGGCTGTGTCCTTCCTTGCGGCGTCAAGTGTTTCGGCCGCGACATGGGAGGACTTTGAAGGCGTGACCCCTCCGGCGATCCCGGCGGGTTCCTACGGCTTCCAGGACACGGGCGAGCTCGCGGAAGTGACGGTCGCGGGCGGGCCGAACGGCAACTACCTGCGTCTCAACGGCACCGATGTTAACAGCAACTGGTATCTCGGCGGTTGGGGAAATTACAAGCCGCAGAACTGGTCAGGCCTCACGGACCTCGTTGCCAATGTCAAGGGTGACGGCTCCTACGGCACGATCAAGTGGGAGTTGTACGAGAACGACGGCGACGTATTCGCGGGCGGTTATTACGGTTCACCGTCCTATATACCGATCGATTGGACGGGTTGGAAGTCCGTATCGATAGCTTTCGCGAACCTCGTTGACCAGAACGCCGGCACGGGCGATGACGTATGGACGGGCGACCTCAAGCAGATCAACCTGGTCGTCGCGTGCGGCGGCACCAGCCCCGGCGGCAGCGTCGACTTTGGCGTCGACGACATACAGGCCGTTCCGGAACCGGCAAGCTTGCTCCTGCTTGGTTCGGGTTTGGTCGGTATGTTGGCGGCTTCGAGGAAGAAAAAGTAACAGCTTCTTAGATCAGGCAGCTCAGGGCATCCAAGGGAGGTTTGATAGTAATGCAGTCCCCCAACTCTCAAACCTCCCTCGGCTGTTTTAAGGGGATAGGGCGTGGCGATGAGGATATCCGGAAGAAAGGGCGTGGCGCTGATACTCGTGGTCGGCATATTGTCGCTGATGGCGCTGATAGGCACGACCTTTGCCGTGAATATGCTGCTGGCCGGCAAGGAGGCCGTGAATTACTCGAGGGGCGCAAAGGCGAGATATCTCGCTGAAGCCGGGATCGCTAAGGCCGTAGCCGAACTCAGGAACGGTGCGGAAGGGGCCGCCAATACCGCTTTCGATACTTCTTCGGAGGCGTGGTATTCCGGTTATTCGGACAGCGGATATGCGGTCACGGTGATAGATTGCGCGAGGCAGATAAACGTGAACAACACCGAGAACAGCAGAGTGGGGCAGATGATGCAAAACCTTAACGCGGCCCTCGGTAACCCGCTGACTTCCGTAGAGTGCCAGGCGATAGTAGATAACGCCCCCTATACCACAAAGGAAGAGATAAAGGCCGGCGCGGGTATAAGCGCCGCCAAATACGACTCGATAAAAGAATATATCACGTTATACGGTTATAAGGACCCGAATACGTTCCTGCCCGACGATACCACTCCGGAGGAGAGGTCGCCGATCAATATTAACACTGCTTCGGAGCCGGTCCTGCGGGCGGTGCTCCGCGGCCTTGTCAACAGCGATGCGAAGTCACAGGGCCTCGCGCAGGCGATCATAGCCGCGAGGCCGTTCACCGGCTGGCAGCAGTACGACCTGTTCATTGATAATTATATCGGGCTGAACCCCGCGGAGAGAAAGGATGTTAAGGACGGCGTGAACCCGAACAGGACGAAACCGGCGGCATATTCTACGGAGTTCTGCTTCAATTCAGGCGGTTATTATGAAATGACGTCGTCGGGGACCGTAAGGAATATTGCCGGAATGGCCGTCGCGTCAAGGCAGGCCCGCGCGGTAATAAAAATATTCGATATATGGAACGAGACTACAAAGGACCAGTTCGCGCAGGCCTGGCGCAACGACAACTGGGCTTCCGGCACCGGGGAAGGGGAGTTGTCGAACGGCGAGATGGTTCGTGTGAATTTCATGGACAGCTGCCCGGTAAGGTCCGACCAGGACTGGAACGGGGCCGCCGTTACGGATTACGACACGATCAAGGGCTCGATTAAGGCCGGGTTCTGGGACAATTTCACCGAGAACATAGACGGCAATATCGGCGGGCAGACCGATTGGACCAATAACGAATGGAACCCGAGGGACGGGACATGGAATACGACGGTCATCGGGCAGTACGACACGGAGACCTCCGATAATACTAAATTATGGCCTACCTGCGACCTCGGCCGCGAGGCCTGTGCCAGGTGGATGTGGGCGAACCACAGCGCGCAGGTATATATTGACGACAAGATAAGGACTTATGACATGCGGATGAGGTTCTGGTGGGACGCGATAGAGCCGATCGACTACGAGTACCCCATAACGAACCCGGCATCATACGCTTTCAGGTTCCAGAACGATGTCGGCAGGATCGTTTTCAAGAGGACGAGCGCCGGGGATGCAAGCTATTACCTTGAGGATATGCAACAGGGCGCCGCTTACGGGGTAGACCCCGGGCCCCTGCCCCACACTGGGATGCTGCACATATGGGCAAGCCCTTCCTGGGGCAACTACTCGGAGCCCTATGTCTTGCGCAAGACGCTGCGCGTAGTGTGCCAGAACAGGGTCTATTGGGCTTATTGTAACGCTTCCTCGGGCAGGATACAGGAAGGCAATTACACCTTTTCCAATATTAACGGCGCCGGGACGAACGCGGCCGGGCTCGTGAGGTTGTATGGGGAATACCACCTCCCGGCCTTCGACAATGTCAGGATAATACCGCAGGACGGCTATTATGTATCTGTCCCGAAGAATGCCGGCGCCGTCGTGGCCTGGGGTTCTATCGCGGGTACGGTAACGGTACCGTCCACGGCAAATGCGGCCTCGGAAAGGGTGGTCCTGTCCACGAGCGTCGACGGCGGCAACACATGGCAGGCGGCCGGCGCGAACGGCGGTATCGCTTCGCCCGCCGCGCCTTCGATACAGTATAAGGCGGATTTCATCTCCAACGATAACGCGCTCGCGGCGACAAAGCCCTGGTACAGCGAGACCGCGGTCCTTGAAGATATCACCGTCTCGTTCATGCCGAGGGCACAGGTGGTCTACTGGCAATAAGGAGGCACTGTATGAAGAGTGTCGTATTGGCGTTTGCTTTGATGTTAGGTTCAACGGCCTGCGCGGCCGATGACGGCATATTCATACCGAACTGCGATTCCGACGTGAAGGCAGCGGTAGACAGGATAATCCGTATTGAGGACCGGCAGGAGCGCGAGTCATGCTGCCGGGCATACCTGGATCTCGCGGAGAAGCTCATGAAGCGCGCTAACGAGCATGATATACCGCTGAAGAAGAGCAGGTACTTTAACCAGGCGAAGGGATGCTTTGCCGTCGTCGAGGGGTACAGCCCTCCGGAGGATATGAAGACGACAGCCGAAAAGGGCATAGCGCAATGTGACGCCGGCATAGAGGGCTTGCTTGCGCTACCCGGGATCGAGCCGGGAAAAGGCGCGGAGGGCATTATCGCGGAGCTCCGTTCGAAGACGTGCGACGGCAGGAGGCAGGCATCGAAGAGTTATCTCGAAGCGGCAGGTTATTACGAAGGCCTTTTGAAGGCCTGCGACGGGCCCGACCGGGCGGAATACGGGCAGGCGGCGATGATGTGCTATCTTATCGCCTCGGAGATTGACCCCGACCCTAAGGTAAGCGGAAAGGCATGGGCCGGATATAAGAGATGCGGAGCATATACCGCCTCCCTGCGCGCCGGCAGGGCCATGTAAAATATTTGCATTTTACGAATAATGTGGTATACTACCTGTATAGAAAGGTAAACCGATGAGATTAATACCGGCTGTTATCCCGCTCTTCCTTTTTATTGCGCTTCTTGCATCCTCCTGCAGGGCGTACGCCGACCAGGATATCCCCGAGGGCTGCCTCTGGGGAATATTCATGGAAAATACCCCCATCCGCATCGCGCCGATAAACCGTTTCGACGCCGCCGCGAACAAGAAATCCGGTTCCGTCATGTTCTATATCGACTGGCAGAAGATCTTCCCGCTGGAGGATTGCCAGGCGATCGTAGATTACGGCGCGATACCCCACGTCACGTGGGAACCCTGGATCAAGAAGGACGGCAAGGACATAATCTATCTCGATAACATAATCAACGGGCAGTACGACGAATATATCAGGACGTTCGCGAAACGCGGCAAGAGGCTCGGGACTTCGTATTTCCTGCGCATGGGCCACGAGATGGACGGCAACTGGTACCCGTGGTCCGGCGCCCAGAACGACAAGGACCCGAAGAAGTACATAAAGGCGTGGCGCCATGTATACGACCTCTTTAAAGAGGTCGGCGCCGACAACGCGATATGGGTCTGGTGCGTCATGGATACCGAGGTCCCGTGGACCCAGTGGAACACCTACAGCAATTATTACCCCGGGGACAACTACGTCGACTGGGTATCCATAGACGGTTACAACTGGGGTACGGCCGAGAAGTGGAGCCGTTGGAACCCGTTCGAGAAGATATTCGCGAAGCGTTATAAGCAATTGACGGAGAAATATCCCGGCAAGCCGATAATGATAGGCGAGTTCGCTTCGGGGGACGCCGGCGGCGATAAAGTGCAATGGATAAAAGATGCTTTCGCTTCGCTCAAGCAAAAATTCCCCCGCGTAAAGGCCATAGTGTGGTTCAACATAAAGAAGGAATGCGACTGGCGGCTTCACGGGAAAAATGATATACTCAAAGCGTTCTCGGAAGCGATATCCGACCCGTATTTCAAGAGCGACCCGGTGTATTTTTCTAAATTGCTGAAAGGGTTCAAGCTCCCGGAGGGAGTCTCGGCGGAACTCAGGCCTGTCCCTCAGGCGGAATACGCAAGGCCTGTCATAGAAGTGATAAAAGCGGCGGCGCCGGTCACGGCGGACGGCGACCTTTCGGAATGGGAAGGGATTACGCCGGTCGTTATAAACGATAAAAGGAACGTGGTCATGGGCCAGGATATCTGGAAAGGCCCCGAAGATATCAGCGCGGAAGTATACCTGATGTGGGACGAGGCGAACCTTTATGTCGCGGCTAAGGTAAAGGATGACAAGCCCTTCATAAACGATAAGCGCGGCGACGCGATATGGAACGGCGACAGTTTCGAGATCGCTTTCAGCCTCGACCCGAATGCCGACCCCGACAGGATGGCATTCGACGCGGCGGATTACCAGATCGGCTTCAGCACCGGCAACAGGAAAGAAGTCATACCGCAGAGATGGTCATGGCAGTTGAAGAACAAAGTCGAAGGCGTGCAGTCGGCGGTCCTCAAGGCCGATGACGGCAAAGGGTATATAGTCGAAGCTGTAATACCGTGGAAATCCTTTTCGGACGGGTTTGTGCCGCAACCGGAAATGAAGCTGGATTTTGATGCTGTGTTGAACGATTCGGACACAAAGGACAGGCACACTCAGATGGTCCTCTCGGGGGACGAGAGATTTTATGAGGAACCTTGCCAGTGGGGCTTTGTCGTATTCAAAGAAAGGGGGCAGTAAAGATGGGAAAGAGGGTGTTTGCGGTAATGTTCTTGTGCGGTTTGGCGCTGGTCGGCGCAGGGAGGTTGGCGCACGCCGAAACGGTCGACTATTTCATAGACGTGATAGATGAGTCGAACGGAATGTATAAATACGTGTACGGCGGCGGCACGGAGTTCGAGATCGATAAGACAGGCGCAAAGTCGGGCGATGCCTGCCTCACGGCGACGCTTGACTGCACGCAGTGGTCAGGCGCTGCGGTAGGCCACTATCCGCTCGTTGACCTCACGCAGTATAAGAAACCCGGGGTGGAGTTCTGGGTGAAAGGTGCGGAAGGCGGGGAGAACTTCGAGGTTATACTGATAGACGCGGACGACACCGACGGCAATAAGACCGAGATCGGCGTCATGGCGACCCCGAATTTCGTCAAGACGACAAAGGAATGGCAGAAGGTAGTCATACCGTTTACCGCCTATCCGAAGAAGGGGCAGTACTGGGACGCGAACAACAACAAGATGGTCACAGGCGTCGATTTCAACCCCGCAGAGCTCAAGGAGATCAAGTTCGCCGTTGGCCCCGCTTACAACAAGGGCAAGAAATCCGTCACGATACATATCGACGAGCTTAAGGTCGTCGATATCAAATAGCAGGAGAGACCCGTGAGCCCGAAGGTAGACAAGTCGAGCGGAAAGTTCTTCTACCAGCAGTTCGCCGACATATTGCGCAAGCAGGTCCAGGGCGGCCAGTTCAAGCCCGGGGAACCGATACCTTCGGAGCGCATCCTGAGCAAGGAGCACGGGATCAACCGCATAACGTTAAGGCGCGGCATCGCGCAATTGATAAGGGAGGGCTTTCTGTATTCCGTACCCGGCACCGGGACGTTCGTCTCGGACGCGGAAGGTCTGCAGAAAGCCCATGCCCTTTCATCGATGAAGCGCCGGTCGGGGCGCAAGAACATCGCGTGTATCCTGAGGCGCCTTAACCCGACCTCGCAATCGCCCATATTGAGCCCTTACTACGTCGGCATATTCTCGACGATGCAGAAGGAAGCCCTGCGGATGGGCTGCACGCTCTCGTTCAATTTTGTGACCTCGGTCAAAGACGAGCGCGATATCGCGAGATGGGCGATGGAGAACAACGTCGACGGCATCATCGTCATCGGGGGGCTCGACCGCACGACGGTCCTGAGCCTCTACGACAAGAAATTCCCGCTCGTCCTCGTCGATAACGAGATCTCGAAGCCCGCGATAGATTCGGTCATACCCGATAACCGGCTCGGGGGGTACCTGGCTGTAAAGCACCTTACGGATCTCGGCCACAAACGCATCGCGATGATACGCGCCCCGCTGCAGGACCAGCCAGCGTCGATAGGCAGGCTCGAGGGCTATAAAGCGGCCTTGCAGGAAGCCGGTATCAAATACGACGACGGCCTCGTCATAGAAGGTTATTATATGGTCGAAGAAGGATATAAGGCGATGGAGAAGATATTGAAGAAGAACCCTCTTCCGACCGCGGTCTTCGCGATAAACGACGAGGCGGCGATGGGCGCGATGAAGGCCATACGCGACAAGAGCGGCCTTTCGATACCGCGCGACATGTCGATCGTCGGTTTCGACAACATAGAATGGGCCGCGCTCTCCACCCCGCCGCTGACCACCGTTAACGTGCCTAAGGAGGAGATGGGCTCGATAGCGCTCAAGAAACTCATAGACAGGATCGAAGGGCGGATAAATATAGCGACAAAAGAAGTGATACCCGTCGACCTCGTCGTGAGGGAGTCGAGCGCGAAGCCGAAATAACCCGCGCAGTTTTTTTTTGAATACTAATGGTATACAACCAGTATATATGAAAGGCAACGATATGGATTACGGCGGTTTCTCAAGGGACAAGAAAGAGTTCATAATAAACAGGTTCGATACGCCTACGCCGTGGATAAATTACCTCTGCAACGGCAAATACGCCGCGCTGATATCGCAGACCGGAGGCGGCTACAGCTTCTTCGAGGATCCCAAGTACCAGCGCATAACGAGGTACAGGTACAATAACGTGCCGCTCGACAGGCCGGGCAGATATGTGTACCTGAGGGACTCGGATACGGGAGAATACTGGTCCGCCGGCTGGCAGCCTGTCTGCAGGGCGCCGGACGCCTGGGAATGCAGGCACGGCCTCGGATACACGAAGATATCCTCCGCGAACGAGGGGATATCCAGCGAAGTCACGTATTTTGTGCCGCAGGACGACAACCTCGAAGTATGGTCTATCGGGATAACGAATGCCGGAAAGAAGAAACGCACGATAACGGCCACGCCATACGCGGAGTTCGCGCTCTTCGACGCGTCGGAGGAATTCATGTTCCACCCGAACCTCCACTATTTCTCCATGGCCGAATACGACAGCCGCGACAAGGCGATATATTATTCTTTTTACAACAAGAAGAAGGGGTATTTCCAGCGCAACTTCTCCAGGGCGTTCTTTGCCGTCACAAACCATGCGGTCCGGGGTTACGATTGCGAGAGGGAAGCGTTCATCGGCAGGTACCGCAGCGAGACGAACCCGGAAGCGATGAAGTCCGGGAGCCACAAGAACTCGAAGGTCATCGGCGGGAATGTGATAGGCGCGCTCTCGGTGCGCCTTGAGCTCAATCCAGGGGAGCGCGAGGAGGTAACGGTTGTCCTTGGCGTCGACGCGTATGAGAATAAACTGACGCCGGACAGGATATTGCGCAAGTACTCGGACGAAGGCCATGTCGCGCACGAGCTAGAGCGCGTCAAAAGGTACTGGGAGGAATATACGTCGAAGCTGAAAGTCGAGACGCCGGACCCCGCGGTCAACGCCAACATAAATATATGGAACCAGTACCAGTCGAGGACTACGTTCGACTGGTCGCGTTACGCGTCGCTCCTTTATAACACGGGTACCGGCCGCGGCATCGGCTTCAGGGACACGAGCCAGGACACGCTCGGCGTCGTCCACGCTATAGCGCCGCAGGTGAAGGAGAAGATCAAGCTGCTCGCGAAGAACATGTACGAGGACGGCCACGCGTACCACCTCTTCTACCCGACGGTAGGGACCGGCGAGCCGAAGAAATATTCCGACGATCACCTCTGGATCATCCCGGCGGTATACGCGTATATCTGCGAGACCGGCGATTACTCGATACTTGAGGATGAGGCCCCGTATATAGAGGGGAGCTGCGGGACCGTTTACGAGCATATGGTCCGGGCGGTGAATTACACGCTCGCGAATTGCGGGCCGCACGGCCTGCCGAGGATGTTCTACGCGGACTGGAACGATTGCCTCAACGACATCGACAGGAAAGGTAGGGGTGAATCGGTATGGGTCGCTATGTTCCTTTGTTATGCCGTGAAGCAGATGGCCGAACTTGCCGGCCAGATGGAGAAGACAAAAAACGCGAAAAACTTCACGAAGATATACGATGACATGAAGAAGAGGATAAATGATACTGCCTGGGACGGCGAATGGTATATGCGGGCGTTCACCGACGACGGGCGGCCCGTCGGCTCGAAGGAATGCGAGGAGGGGAAGATACATATTAACACGCAAAGCTGGGCCGTCCTGAGCGGTGTCGCGGACCGAGAACGCGGCATAAAATGCATGGACTCCGTCAAGAAATACCTCGATACGGACTTCGGAATCAGGATATGCTGGCCTTCCTATACGAGCGGCCCGGACGATATCGGCTCGCTGATCAACTATCCCGCGGGCATAAAGGAGAACGGCGCTATATTCTGCCACGCGAACACCTGGGCGGTTATCGCCGAGGCGATGCTCGGCCGCGCGGACATGGCGTTCGGCTATTACCATAAGCTGCTTCCGGCCGTCGCCGCGAAGAAAGCCGGCGCGGAGACCTACAGGGTCGAACCGTATGTCTACAGCCAGTTCCTCTTCGGGCCCGACCACCCGCAATTCGGGCGCGGGAGCCATTCATGGCTTACGGGAACGTCGGCCTGGATGTTCCGTGCCTTCACCGACTGGATACTCGGCGTGCGTGCCACGCTCGACGGGCTTACGGTGGATCCGAGGCTCCCCTCCTCATGGGACGGGTTCAGGATGAAGAGGATCTTTCGCGGAAAGCAATATGAGATTGAGGCCTCGAAAGGAAGCATCACCGTTAACGGGAAGACCATAAAGGACGCCTCCTTAGTTTGTCCCCGACTTTAGCACTGGAACCGTCCCCGGATTTCTGGTAATATATAGGAAATCCCGGGAGGTCCAGATGAAAAAGCTATATATACTCGCGGCGGCAGCCCTTTCCTTGTTATTCCTTTTCCACCAGCAGTGCCGGGCGCAGGATAAGCCCGCGCCAAAACCCGAAGTCCGCATCCATAAGGCCGTAAAACCGGTCAAGGTCGATTGCGACCTGGGCAAATATCCCGGTTATGCCATAAGGATGGACAAGCAGGCCTACGAAATACTCATGTATAACGTATGGACCGGCAAGGAAGACCTCAGCGCCGATATCTACTTGCTGTGGGATGACGACGCGTTGTATGTGGCGGCGAAGGTCACCGATGACGTGCCTTTTGACAACAGCAAGGAAGGCCCGGACATCTGGGACGGCGACGCGATAGAGATAATGCTCGGGCTCGACGAGAAAGCGGACCCGAAGAGGATGTTCTTCGTGAAGCAGGACTACCAGATCGGCATCAGCCCCGGAAATGAAAAGGATATTAAGGCGGGGGAGTGGGTATGGCGCCGTGACGATTACGAAGGCGGCATCGAGGTCGCCTCGGTAAAGTGGGATAAGGGCTACATAATCGAGTCGAAGATACCTTTCAAGGCCCTCGGCGGGTTCAAGCCCGAGGTCGGCAGGAAGATAGATTTCGATATCTCGGTCGACGACGGTGATACGCACAAAAGGGAGCTGCAGTTCACCTGGTATGGGACGAAGAATGTCTACGCCGACCCGAGCGAATGGGGCATAGCGGTCTTCGCGGGGCCCGCGCCGGCATTAGCGCTGTCGTTCTCGTCGGTCATGGTGGTCATAATAGGGTTCATCGTAATAGCGGTATTCCTGGCTTTTGTAACGCGCCGGCCTAAATAGGAGAAGAAAAAAATGAGATGCGATACATGCGGACGTGAAGTCCCTGAAGTGAAGAGGGTGGTTGTGGCTCCAGGCTACGACAGGACGCTGGCAAAGCCGATGTACAACTGCCCCGAATGCTACGAGAAGAAAGAGAAGGCCAAGAGAGATGCAGCAGATAAAAGTCCTCGATAACGGATACGTCGCGCTCGTCGATTCGATGGGCGGTGACAAGGCCGTCATAGAATCCGCCCGCCGTTGTTATATGAGCGAACCGCAGGGTGAGGCCGCCGATGCTAAGCTCATCCGCCATCTCATAATCAAGGACCACGGCACGCCTTTTGAGCACGCTTATTTCCGTTTCGATGTAAAATGCCCTATATTCGTCGCGCGCCAGTGGATACGCCACCGTATCGGCACGTATAACGAGATGTCCCTGCGCTATTGCCTCGCGAAAAGGGATTTTTACACGCCTGAAGGCCTATCGGGCGAGGAGCTTGAGAGGTACAGGAAGTCGATAAACGGCGCTTTCGACGCCTACGAATCGATGGTATCGTCCGGGATAAAGCGCGAGCAGGCGCGCGGCGTCCTGCCGCTTTCCATATATACCCTTTATTACTGGACCGTCAACGCGCGTTCCCTTATGAACTTCCTGAAACTGCGCCTCGATAAGGGGGCACAACCGGAGATACGCGAATACGCGAAGGCCCTGTTGAAGATATTCAGGGATACGATGCCGGTGACGGCCAAGGCCTTCGAAGAAAAGATAATGCCGAAAGAGTAATGGAACGCAACGATAATCCCGAAGAACTTGTGCTCGGCTGTATTAAGAAGGACAGGAAGTCGTGGGACGCGTTCGTCGAAAGGTATTCGAAGGTGGTCTATTGGGCCATACGCGACCGGCTCAGGCGTTACGGGTACGATCATAGCGAGGAAGACATAAACGACATCCACCAGGATGTCTTTGTCGCTTTATGGGCAGGCGGCAAATTAAGCCAGCTCAGGGAGCCCGGCAAGGTCGCGGGGTGGCTAGCGATGGTCTCGGGCAACATGGCTGTGGAGTATTTCAGGAAGGTTAGGAGGCAAGGCCCCCCGTCTTCCGTGTCTTTATATGAGCAGATATACGGAGAAGGTGACGGGAAGACGCTCGAGGAGGTCCTTCCTTCCGGCGCGGCCGGCCCTGACAGACAGGCCCAGCTGAACGAAGCCCGCGCGGAACTCGCTTCCGCGATAGAGGGGCTCAGCCCGAAGGAGAGGATGGCCGCCGGGATGAACCTGCTGCATGGTATGAAGCATGCCCAGATAGCCGCAGCACTGGGGCTCCCGGTGAATACGGTCTCCACGACGGTCGCGCGGGCGAAAAAAAATTTGAAAGAAAAACTCGAAAAGAAACGTCTACTATAATATGAAAGAAAGCATAAGTAAACCGCATGAAGTAAAGGCAGCGGGACCTTGTCCCGACGAGGCGGTGCTGGCCAGGTATATCGGCGGCGCGATGACCCCGTGGGAGAAAGACCGCCTTGAAGAGCACGCTTCGGCCTGCGCGGCGTGCCTTGAGAATATCAGGGCGGCCCATACTGCCGAAGAGATGCTTGCCGGGGGCACCCTTGCGGATACGCCGGCAAAACTGAAAGATAAAGCGAAAGGCTTAGCGAAGATGGATACGGGGAAGAAGAGGATGCAGAGTTATATCTGGCTTGCCGCCACAGTAATAGCGTTCACACTGTCGTTCACCGCGCCGAAATATTTCGCGCAGTTCCTTGTTGCGGCGCTCATTCTCGGGCTTAAATGGGTGTCGGAGAGCGAGGGGATACGGACCTTGATAGTCTCCATGGACGCGAAGCACCGCCACGAGCAGGAGAAGGAGGTATCGTCAAGATGGAAACGGTAACCAGGTCATACGAGACGAAGAACGGGCTTGTTGAGGGGGTCCAGGTCAAATGGCCGGGGTTCAGCATACTGATGGTGACCGGGAAGAAAGGTTTCCTCGTATGCGGCGTCTTCGACCTCGAGGCGATAGACAGGTTCAATACGGCCGCGGCGATGGTCGAGAGCACCCCGGACAACCCGATAGGCACGCTCGAACGTTTTCCGGCCCGCAAGATATCGAAGGTCAATAAGAAGGCCGCGGAGCTCGGGATAACCGCCGGCATGGAAGTCACGAAGGCGTTCGAGCTGATCGCATGAATAAAATACCGTTCCTGGTGCCGGCGCTGGCAGCTGTTTGTATCGCGGCGGCGGGCTGCTCCTGCACCGGAAGCGATAAGGACGTCTTTTTTCAGGTTTCAACACTCAACGCGCTTTCCGGCGGCATCTATGACGGCGAGACGACTTTTGCAGAACTTAAGAAGCGCGGGGATTTTGGTATAGGGACGTTCAACGCCCTCGACGGGGAGATGATCGCCGTCGAGGGTGAATTTTACAGGATAAGGTCCGACGGGCTCGCGTACCCGGTATCCGATATCGAGAAGACCCCCTTCTCCGAAGTCACATTTTTCGAAATAGACAGGCTCGTTTCCGTCGATAAGCCGATGGACATGAAGCATCTCCAGGAATACATTGATACGCTCCTGCCCACGAAAAACATCTTCTACGCCGTTAAAGTCGAAGGCCTTTTCGACTACGTAAAGATTAGGAGCGTCCCGCCGCAGAAGAAGCCGTATGTCCCGCTATCGGAGGCGGTCAAAGGCCAAGTGGTATTCGAGCTGGAGGGCATTAAAGGCACAATAGTAGGGTTCAGGTGCCCGAGCTATTCCGCGGGCTTTAACCTTCCCGGATATCATATGCATTTTATTACGGAGGGGAGGAACACCGGCGGGCATTTGCTGGATTTCCGTACGTCCGGGGCCGGGCGCACGACGGTTGAAATCGACTACACGCCGCGTTTTTCGGCGTTCCTGCCGGGCGATAAGGAGTTTTATTCTGCCACCCTTGATGGCGGAGCGGGCGATGCGCTTGAGAAAGCGGAGAGACAATGACCGATAGTAATAAAAAAGCCGCGATGAACCTTATCATCCTCTTCGGGCTCGTTAGTTTGTTCGGGGATGTTGTCTACGAGGGCGCGCGCAGCGTGAACGGCCCGTACCTGAAGACCCTCGGCGTCAGCGCCGCGACGGTCGGTTTTATCGCGGGGCTCGGGGAATTTATCGGTTACGCGATACGCCTGCTGTCGGGGTATTTCGCCGACAAGACCAGGGCATACTGGCTCTTCACGTTCATAGGGTACGGAATGCTCGCGACCGTCCCGATGCTCTCACTTACGGGCGTCTGGCAGGTCGCCGCGCTCTTCATTGTCCTAGAACGGCTCGGCAAGGCCCTCAGGGCTCCCGCGCGCGACACGATCGTATCACAGGCGTCAAAACAGGTCGGGACTGGTTTCGGCTTCGGCCTGTCGGAATTCATGGACCAGCTCGGGGCGTTGACGGGCCCTTTGATATTCATGGCGCTTTTTATGGTGGTCGGCAATACGCAGGGCGATATCGCGAAATACCAGGCGGGCTACAGGCTCTTCTGGGTGCCGTTTCTGCTCGTGATGGCGTGCGTATCCTTCGCGTACCTGCGTGTGCCGGATCCCGAGAAGCTTGAGGCCGCGCTCAATAAGCCGCCCGAACCGGATAAATTATCGAAGGTCTTCTGGATATATACGGTGTTTACGCTCGTGGCGACGGCGGGTTTCGTTAATTTCGCCCTGCTCGGGTACCATTTTAAGGCGAAAGGCGTGCTCAGCGACGCGCAGATACCGCTTTTTTACGCCATCGCGATGGCGGTCGACGGCATCGCCGCCCTTGCGATAGGCAAGGCCTACGATGTAATGAAGCACAGGAGCGGGAACGAGAAGGCGGGCCTGTTGACGCTGGTAGCGATCCCGGCCCTTTCGGCACTGATACCTTTGTTCGCTTTCTCGATGAATATAGCCCTCGTCGCGGTGAGCGTCCTGCTTTGGGGTATCGTCATGGGCATACATGAGACGATAATGAAATCGGCGATCGCGGACCTGACCCCGATGAAAAAGAGGGGCACCGGGTACGGCATCTTCAATACGGTCTACGGGGCGGCGATGTTCGTCGGCGCCTCGCTTATGGGCGTGCTTTATGACGTATCGCTGCCGCTTCTAATAGGGGTCACTATTGGCATCGAGCTCCTTGTCGTTCCCATATTCGCCTATATGTGGTATGATATCAGGTCAGTGAGGACCTAACGTATGGCACCGAAGCCAAGCATCGGCAGGAAACTTAAGAATATAGTCATTGGCGGCGCGCACGACCCGCATGATACCCGGCTCTTCCACAAGATATCGCTTATAGCTTTCTTCGCGTGGATAGGGATCGGCGCGGACGG
>JAKLIT010000050.1 GCA_022709465.1 Candidatus Omnitrophota bacterium
AACTTTGCGCGAAAAGAGGGGTAAGGACACTACTTGTGAGCCACGGTTCGCATGTCCGGCCGAAGAACGAACCGGAGAGGATAGAGTGGGGTGAACACGGCAGGGCGCTTCTCAGGGCGCCGTTCTCGGATATAGCGCTGCAGACGCCGGTCGCGGAGGGTTACATCGATGCCTTCGGGACGGAAAGCAGGGTAATAAAAACGGGCCCACTCATATGGGGAAGGCCGGTGGAGCGCAAGAAGAACGGCGTGAGGACCATCGTGCATGCCGGCACGCCTAAAGCGGCGAACAGCTTAAGGCCTTTTGTCTACGAGACCCCGGATGAGTATATACGCGGCATATGCGAGCTCGCCGCGGCCGTAGAAGGGATAAGGGACGCTGTCTTGATCGTGCGTTTCAGGCCGTCACCGGAGATAAGCGCCGAGGACATAAAGGATCTCGTCCCGTTCTCCGGCAAGGTAAAGCTCAGCATGGATGGGCCTTTCTCGGCCGCGCTCGGGTCGGCGGACCTGCTTGTGAGTTTTTCGTCGACGACGATCGAGGAAGCCCTGCAGAACAGGGTCCCCGTGCTGCTTTACGGAGGATCGGGGCGCTATAAGCATGTAGAAGCGGCTGAAATCGATGGGCGTTCGCCTGCAGCTCGTTCTGCGGTGTACCACGTGGCCCGCGCGGAAGACCTGGAGCATGCGATATCGGAGATACTGGGACTCGGAATAGACGGACAGGGTCGCGACAGAGGTTCATTCGACAAGTACATATACGATAAAAATGGAAGGGAGTCCATGGCGGATTTGCTTAAGATATGAAATCACGTAAAAAGACGGATGCTGTCTGGTTCTTCCTGAAGCGCTATAAACGTATCTATGTAACGATGTTATTCGTGACGATCGGGTATTCGGTACTTGAGAGCGCAAATATATCGATGTTCCTGCCGCTGTTCACCTCGGTAATGGGCGAAGGTGAGCCTGCCGGTAAAATGTTCGTTGTGCTGGACAGGGTAATAGCATTTTTGCCGTTCCAGGATCGTTTCGTGAACGCCTGCGTGCTGATTGTTGCGATACTCGTAGTGAAAGAAGCGCTCGGCTTTGCAAGGAATTACCTGATAGGATACGGTGTAGGGAAGGTCACGACCGACGTTAAGGAGGAGATGTTCATAAAATATGTCGATTCCGATTACCAGTATTTCCTGGACAATAAGCAGGGGCGGCTCATCTACAACATGCTGACCGCCACAGGGCGCCTCGGAAACTGCCTGCAGTTCGTGCCAGACCTGATTACCGCCCTTTTGATGACGCTTACGATCGGAGCGCTGTTATTTACGATATCATTCAAGGTCACTATGCTGCTGTTGTTCGTAGCCATCGGCTTTAACGTAATGACCCAGATGCTTGCAAGGAGGGTCTCCTATCATATAGGGACGGAGCGCGCTACAGTAAGCACAAGAGCAAACGTTATTGCAAACGAAGTGATAGATGGTATTAAACACATAAAAGTCTTCGGTTCATCGGAATTCTGGAGGCTGAATTTCGAGAAGTCTGTCCGAAGGTTCAAAGAACTTGTAATAACGGATTTCATGTGGATAGGAGTACCGGAGAGATTCATGCAGCTTCTTCCTGCCGTAGCGCTTATTGTCGTAGCGGTATTCTTCAAATATTTCAAGGGGGCATCCAGCAGCGCAATCGGTTCCCAGATAGCGTTGATGGGCATATACATATATGCATTTTACCGGCTTATACCCTATCTGACGTCGTTCGGCAGGCTTCGTATGCAGATAATGGGCGCCTTACCCGAAGTCGAGATATTATACGACGAACTTCACCAAGATACGAACCAAATCAAGGACGGAGATAAGGAGATAAAGGAGTTCAGGAGGGAACTGAGGTTCGAAGGCGTAGGATTCGGATATAAAGGGAAGAAGGAACTTCTTGAGGGAATAAGCTTCGCGATCGAAAAGGGCAAGACCACCGCTATTGTGGGCGCATCCGGGAGCGGCAAGACCACGCTGATAAATCTCATTGTAAGGCTCTTTGTGCCCGATGAAGGCAGGATAACCCTGGACGGGACAGACCTCAGGGATATTAAGTACGCTTCGCTGATAAAGCTGATCGGGATGGTGAGCCAGGACACGTTCATATTCAATGCGACTATAAATGAGAACATTATCTTCGGGCTGAAGTCAGTGACGCACGAACGGCTCGTCAACGCGTGCAAACTCGCAAACGCGCACGATTTTATAAGCAATTTCCCCGAAGGTTACGAGACGGTCGTCGGCGATAAGGGTTTGAAGCTGTCGGGCGGGCAGAGGCAGAGGATAGCCATAGCGCGCGCGATAATCAGGGACCCGGAGATACTGATACTAGACGAGGCGACGAGCTCGCTCGATTACCATTCAGAAGCGACCGTGCAGGAAGCAATAAACGAGGTGTCGAAGAACAGGACCGTAATAGTCGTCGCACACAGGCTTTCTACGATAATCGACGCGGACAAAATAATAGTCATGGACAAGGGCAGGATAGTTGAGGAAGGCACGCACGCCGCGCTAATAAAGAAAGAAGGGGTCTACAGGGCTCTATATGAAAGACAGCAGAAGACGATATAGGGATTTCGAGATCCTGGATTGCACCATCAGGGACGGCGGCTACCTTAACGACTGGAAGTTCGATAAGGGGCTTGTAAGGGAGGTCTACAGGGCCGTATCCAAGGCGGGCGTCCCGGTCATCGAGATAGGGTTCAGGGGGACGGATGAGCATTTTGACAGGAAGAAGTACGGCCCCTGGAGGTTCTCGGACGAGGCGCTGCTGAAAGAGACGGTGGAGGGGATAGACGGCGCGAAGATCGCGTTAATGGGTGACTTCGGCAGGATATCGGCGGATGATTTTGTCCCGCGCGCGGAAAGCGCGGCCGATATCGTGAGGATAGCCGCGCATAAGGGTGATATTGCGGAAACGATCAGGATCCTCGGCAGGATAAAGAAGAAGGGCTATAAGACGTCGCTTAACGCGATGGGTTACGGCAATTACACGAAAGCGGAACTGAGGAAGTTCGCCTCGATGGTCAGGAACGCGGGGCTCGATTATGTGTATGCCGTTGACAGCTACGGCTCGGTCTTCCCGAACGAGATAGAGGGCCTTATAGATCCCCTGCTCGGCATCCGCGGAACGAAGGTCGGTTTCCATCCGCATAACAGCCTGCAGATGGCGTTCGCGAACACGCTTGAGGCGGTCCGCTGCGGTGCGGATATCGTCGATTCGACGTTCTACGGCATAGGCCGCGGAGCGGGCAACCTCCCGACCGAGATAATCGTGCTTTATAAGGAGCTGTTAGGCGACGGGAAATATAACGCTATCCCCGTCCTGAACTGCATAGACAGGTATTTCCTGCCGATGAAGAAAGAGATCGACTGGGGATACCAGCTTCCGTTCATGCTCTCAGGGATGTATAAGTGCCACCCGAACTACGCGAGCGGCCTGATAAATTACAGGGAGTATACGATAGACGAGATATGCAAGGCGATGGAGATAATCGAGAGGAAGAACCCCCTCGGTTACAAGCCGGCCATATTAAAGGAGATAATCGAGGACGGGCTTATCGGCAAGATGAAGGCCCCCACCGGCGGAAAGCGCCAGGCGGGGAGCAGGAAAGGGAGGGTTTCTGTCCCGTATGCGGGCAGGCACGCTGGAAAGGACTTTCTCATACTGGCAAACGGCCCCTCGCTAAAACAGAACAAGGACAAGATCGGAGCGTTCATAAAGAAGACGGACCCCGTCATACTCGGCGCGAACAACCTTTCGGGACTGTTCACTCCGCATTACCACGCCTTCAACAACAGGAAACGTTTCATGGATTATTCCGGGACCGTATCCCCGGCGTCAAAATTGCTCATCAGCGAGCATTTTCCCGCGGAATTTGTCAGGGAATACACGAAGAGGCCGTACGAGAAGCTTTATTTCAACGACGTGCTGAACGAACATTTCGGCATCGATCGCGGGATAATCCGGACGAATTGCAGGACGATATCTGTCCTGCTTATAGGCGCGGCGATAGTGATGGGCGCTAAGAGGATATTCGTCGCCGGGATGGACGGATATCTCGGGCAGGGCACCGAAAGGAAGGCGCTTTATTACAACGAGAAAGACGAGAAGACGGACAAGCAGATGATAATTGAAAGGCATATGTGGTGCCAGAGGTTCCTGGAGGAGATAGAGGCATACCTGCAAAAGAACGGCAGGGAAGGTATCCATATCATAACGCCCACTACGTATAAGGCGTTCTATAAAAGCGTGGAGAATTACCTATGAAGATCGTCGGGGTCATACCGGCCCGTTTCAGGTCATCGAGGTTCCCGGGCAAGCCGTTGGCGGAGATATGCGGCAGGCCGCTCGTATGGTGGGTATACAAACAGGCCGTGAAGGTCAAGGAGCTCGGAAAGGTGTATGTCGCCACCGACGACGGCAGGATAGCGCTGGCATGCAAAAAGCTCTCAATACCTTATGTGATGACATCCGGCAGGCATCCGACAGGGACGGACAGGGTCGCCGAGGTAGCGCGGAAAGTGAAGGCGGACATCTACGTGAACATCCAGGGCGATGAGCCGCTTCTCAAGCCCGCGATGATAAAGAGCGCCATAAGGCCCCTGCTTAAGGGCAAACCCGGCTTTGGCGTCACGAACCTCATGTCGGAGATACGCAACCCGAGGGAGATCACGAGCCCGACAGTCCCGAAGGTCGCGGTCAACCTGGACGGCGACGCGGTATTCCTCTCGAGGGCGCCGATACCGTTCCCGAAGAGGGGCGGTGCCGCGCGGTATTACAAGCAGGTTTGCGTATACGGTTTCAGGAGGAAGGCATTGCTGGCGTTCGGAAGGCTCCCGAGGGGGGCCTCAGAGCTGATAGAGGATATCGAGCTGTTGCGGTTCATAGAGAACGGCATAAAGGTCAGGATGATCGAAGTTAAAAGCGGCAGTATGGCGGTCGATACGCCTGAGGACCTTGAGGCGGTAAAGAAGATAATATGCAAAAACCGGGCGTAATATTCATCAACCCGTCGCTGGCGCAGGACGGGGGCAAATGCGACGAGGTGCTGTTCCCGTTCGCCGCCATCATGCTGCTCGCGACGATCCTCGACAAGTCAGGATACGACGTGACGATAATCGACGGCAATATGTATACGCCGGCGGAATGCATAGAGAAGGTGCGCGCGGCGGCCGATGAGAACACGGTCTTCGCGGGATTTTCCGTTATGACCTCGCAGGTCAAATGGGCATATGAGGTGTCCGGCGCGCTGAAGAAGTCGAACCCGGGGCTTAAGATAGTGTGGGGAGGGGTGCACGCAACATTGTATCCGGAGCAGACGATCGCGGACCCGCTGGTCGACATCATTGCCGTGAACGAGGCATGCAGTTCGATAGCGATGCTGGCGGAGGCGTTGAGGACGGGCGGGGACCTCTCGCGGGTGCCGGGAATATACTTCAAGAAGGACGGCAAGGTGGCCAGGAACGCGCCGTACCTGCCGGATGACATCACGAAGATCCCGCAGATAGATTTCTCGCTCTTCGACGCGCTTCGTTACGCCAGGAACAACCTTCTGCCGAAAGCATACGATCTCCCGCTTAAGGATGTCGTGATGATGCCGATAATCACGGGGCTCGGATGCGCCTATAAATGCTCGTTCTGCATAAACGTGATCCTGAACAGGAAATACCGATATATGGAAGCGAAGGATATTGTGGACAGGATCGAGTACCTGCAGAAAGAATACGGCGCGAATTTCTTCCAGCTGCTGGACGAGGATTTCTTTATAAATAAGAAGAGGACGATGGATTTTATCGAGATCGTCGAGAAGAGGGGGCTCAAGTTCTATTTCAGGCCGTGGATGCGCGTATCGTATTTCAGGGACAATTACATATCGGAAGATGTTGCGAAGCGGCTCGAGAAGATAGGCATGGTAACGGCCGTAATGGGGGCCGAGTGCGGTTCACAGGCGATGCTCGACAGGATACACAAGCAGATAAAGGTGGAAGACACCGTTAACGCGGCAAAGACGCTTTCAAAGACGAAGATCGTGCCGAGGTATTCAATGATGGTAGGGCTTCCCGGGGAGACGAAGGAAGACATACTGGCAACCTACCGGCTCGCGCTGAAACTGAAGGATATTGACCGCAGGTCGGATATACCGATACTCAGTTTTGCCGCTTATCCGGGCTCGCCGATATATAACGATGCGGTAAAGAAATACGGCCTGAAAGAGCCCGGCAGTCTGGCGGAATGGGCGGCCCTTGATTTCTCGGGCTTTCTCGGATTCTATTCGGCGCAGGGCAAGCCGTGGATATTCGACATGAAGATATTCGAGAGGATGAATAATTATTACAACATCGGGTTCCAGTTCTCGCCAAGGAAGACGTTGCGCAACGGGTTGCTCTACCCGTTGCTCAGGGCGGTTATCAGGTTCAGGTTCGTTACGGGATGGTTCGGTTTACCGTTCGAGGAGTATATACTCGGATGCCGTTAGCCGCTTCCACAAAAAGATTGATAGAAGAATGCGCGGGATTAAACGCCCGGATTGCGGGACGGCTCGGGCCGGAGCTTGAGTTCCTCGTGTGGGCCTCGCCGACGGCATACAGGGACCCGGAAGACACCAAGCTGTGGCATCCGGTATACCTTGAAAAGCCGGCCGCGTATAAACTGCTCGTGCATTGCTACCTTTACCTGCGATACGCTTTTATAGGGATGGCCAGGTGCTTCGCTTACAGGGGTTTCTCCTACGCATACAGGAATGCAGGCGCGCCGGTGCTTATCGTGATGGCTGAAGAGATAACCGACCATTCGGCGGAGTTCAGGACAGGCTATATCATAGAAGACGGTTCTCGCCCGGAGGATAAGCTTGTCTTTTCGCGGTCAAAAAGGATAGGAAAAAACTTCACGGCGCTTGGTATACGGAAGAAGATAATGATCGGCGAAAGGCTGGAGATGGCGCTCATAGCCGATCTTATGAAGCAATTATTAGCGGGCCGCCTCAGCATGGCGTACCTTGATTCGCTTGCCTTATTCCACAGGTGGGTGATCTCTTACTCATGGTGCTTCCATTATGACTTCTACAAGCTGATGCGCGCGATACTGGGACGCAAGCAGCCAGGATACCGGTCTGTATTCGTCCCGCATGAGATGCATTTCTATTCGAGGATGGCATGGAAGGCGGCCAAAGGGACGGGCGTCAAAAGGATCACGGCGCAGCACGCGATGATATTGCCTGAGAAGTTGTGGTACTTCCCGGATGCCGGAGAGGTCAAGGCAGGATGCGCACTTCCGGATATATTTTATGTTTACAGTGAGGCGGCTAAGGCCCTTCTCGGAAGGAATTATCCGGGCACGGAATTTCGTTTTTGCTGCGGCCCGAGGTTCAGGAAGTGGAAAGATACTGCCCGATTGGACAGGTCCCGTGCGGACGCGCTGACGTTCGTATGCGGGATAATGGCTTATGACACCGCGATAATCGTAAAAGCGGCCAAGGCGCTGCTCGCAGAAGGATATGGCGCTAAGAGGAGGATCAGGCTGCGTCTGCATCCCGCCGGGATAATAGGCAGGCAGCAGAAGGAATGGATAGCGGCGCAGGCAAAGGCGGGCTCGATAGAGCTGTCGAATGTGCCGCTTAAGGAGGAGTTTGAACTGTCGAGGATTATAGTCGGCTCGAACTCAGCGGTGCTTCAGGAAGCCGTGCTTTCTGGCGTGCCGGCGCTTGCGCTCACAAGTAATGAGTATATTTGCGCGTCCGTCCTGCCGGATGACGATAAATGGACGATAGATGTCTCGCGATTAACATGGAAAATAATAGAAGAGCGATCCGGGAGCGCGCCGGAGAGCGATACGGTCCTTCGTTTCAGGGTAAACATGGGGCTAGATAACCGGGACCTGACCACGGCAACGGTGGCCGCCGCATGAAACCGCTGGTAAGCGTCCAGGTCTGCTGCTACAATTCGGAGAAGTATCTTGCGCGGACTCTCAAGAGCGTGGCAGCCCAGACATTCAACGGATGGGAACTGGTGATCGTCAACGACGGATCCACGGACGGGACCGAAGCTATAGTGGACAGTTTCGTAAAGAAGGGGTTGCCGATAACCTACCATAGCCAGCGCAACCGCGGTTTCGCGGCCGCGAGGAACAGGGCTGTCGGGCTGTCGAAGGGCGACTGGATAGCGATACTCGACCATGACGACGTATGGCGGCCGGATAAGCTCAGCCTGCAGCTCAAAGCGGCAGAAAGATACCCGGAGGCGAAGCTGCACTTTTCCAACTCGGAATGGTTCACCGACGACGGGAAGATAGAGAGGAATACGGTAGAGGACGGCAGGTTCTGCACCGGCATAATAAGGGAACCATTCCTGGCATTGTTGTCCGAGGGTTGCTTCATAGACAGCGAGACCGCGCTTATCGACAAAAAGACGCTCGAGGCCCTCGGGGGTTTCAACGAGAAATACAAGTATATCGTAGATTACGACATGTTCCTCAGGATAGCGAAAGGAAACGCGATCTGCTATGAGGACAAAGTGCTTGCGGGATGGCGGGTGCACCCGTCGCAGGCGACGAAGAAGCTCGAGGAAGACATGACGAGGGAGTATATAGACCTGTTCGAGAAAGCCCTCAGGGAGAGCGGCCTCCCGGCGGAAGTGAAGGAGAAGGTGAAGAGATCGATAGTATACCACCTCAACAACTACTCGCTCCTGATGCTGCGGAAAGAAGGCAAGAAGGCGTTCCTGCGCACGCTGCTGGACGGGATAAAGAAGAGGCCGATGAGCCCGCACACCTACCTTAAGACGCTTCATACGTTCTGCAGGGCTTATATGGGCGAGGGCGTGTCGTCAAGATGAAGGTGCTGTTCATAAATTTCAATATCGGCTCAACGCCCGGTATAAATAACGGGATAGCGTGCCTTTCCGCGGTCCTGAAAGAAAGGGGCCACAAGACGGCGCTCATATTCCTCTGCGAGCAGCTCGGTTACGGCTTCGACCCGGACAGGATAAAGAAAGATATATTATCGGAAGCGCCCGATATCATCGGGCTGTCGCTTATCGAGACACAGTTGAAATACGCGAAGGCCTTAATGAGAGGCCTCCGGGAATATTACAAGGGCCTCGTAGTATGCGGCGGCCCGTACCCGACGATGGACCCGGAAGGATGCCTCGCGATAGACGGCGTCGATGCCGTA
>JAKLIT010000051.1 GCA_022709465.1 Candidatus Omnitrophota bacterium
GTTGTGCTGGCTCTTGAAGAACTGGAATTTCAGCGCCTTGTCGCGCTGCTGGAGCACCTGGTGGCTCTCCTCGAGATGGACAGCCCGCGCCGAGAACTCCGAGAGTTTGCTGTCCTCAAAGACCTCGAACAGTTTCTGCGTTATCCAGGTCTCGACGAGGTATTCGATCATGCGCGGAAGCGCCGACTCGACGATTATGTACCCCGCCTCCTCGATGAGCTTCTGCCGCTTCTCGAAGAGCTCGTTGCACGGCAGCGCCTTGAGGACCTCTATCTCATGGACCGTAAAGGAGACCGGCCTCGGGTAGACGAGTATCAGGCGGCTGAAATTCCCGCTTAAGCTCTCCTTCATGATGTAATCCCTGACCTTTATCGCCGACTCGTACCTCCCTTCCGCCGTCACGCCGGGGAACCTCACGAAATCCCTGCCGAGGTCGTTTAAGTAAGCGGCCCCCTTGTCGCCGATAATTATCAGCTGCGCCTTATCCGCGCCCGGATATGAAAGCGCGGTGGTTATTACGCGCACGTTCAGGCCTCCCATGAAACCCTCGTCCGACGTGACCATTATTATGCCGAGCTTCCCGGCGCCCGCGACGAACGGGTGGCTCACGCCGCTGAAATCTATCATCTGGAAGAACCCCTCGAACGCGCTCTCGAAGCTCACGAAACGCTCTTTCTTCTTCTGGAGCATCCGGAACTGCGAGAGCGCTATCCATTTAAGCGCGTCGAGCAGTTCGGTGAGCTCCATATTCATCCTGAGCTCCCTCTTGAGCTTTTGCGTCGATAGCATCTATTTCCCGCCCTTCCCCTTGAAGAACGCGACGATACAGTCGTTAAGGGCCTTCTTTATATCCGGCGTGAGCTCTTTCTTCCCTGAGATCTCTTCGACCAGCGCCGGATACCCTTTCTGCGCGAAACCGAGTATCCTGTCCTTGAAATCCGTTATCTCCGACTTCGATAATACGTCGAGGACGTTGCGCCTCAGCGCGTAAAGGAGCACCAGTTCCTTTACCGCCGGATAAGGGTCGTTCCTGTTCTGCATGAACAGGTGCGTCAGCGCCTCACCGTGCTTGAGGCGCACGTTCACCTCGTCCGAGACGCCGGTCTTGAAACGCGTGATCTTCAGCAGTTCGTTGTACTGTATGTATTCGAGCCGCAGCATCGCGGAGAGTTCCCTCATCGCGGGGCTCTGCGCCTTGTTGCCGATCCTCGACACAGAGAGTCCGACGTCGACCGCGGGCTTGAACCCCTCGTTGAAGAGCTGGGTATTCAGGTATATCTGGCCGTCCGTCATTGAGACGAGGTTTGATGATATATAGCCGGTCACGTCCCCCTGCAGGGTCTCGACGATGGGAAAGAACGTCATCGAGCCGCCGCCGCATTCGGGGCTCAGTTTTCCGGCGCGCTCCATCAGCTGGGAATGCAGGTAGAAGACGTCCCCCGGGTACGCCTCGCGTCCGGGCGGGCGCTCCAGGAGCAGCGATATCTGCCTGTATATCCAGGCGTGCTTCGTTAGGTCGTCAAAGACGACGAAGACATGTTTCCCCTTGTCCATGAAATATTCGCCGAGCGCACAGGCGGTATATGGTGCCAAGTACTGCTCGCCGGCGGAGCATGACGCCGTCGCGGAGACGATCATCGTGTAATCCATCGCCCCTGAACTCTTCAGCGTCTCTGCTATCCTTTCGAGCGTCGAATAGGCGCGGCCGACGCAGCAGTATATACAGATGATACCCTTGCCCTTCTGGTTTATTATCGCGTCGGTGCATATTGCGGTCTTGCCGGTCATCCTGTCGCCGATTATAAGCTCCCTTTGGCCGCGGCCTATCGGTATCGTCGAATCGATTATGAGCACTCCCGTCTCGAACGTCTCGGTTATCGGGACCCTCTCGAGCACGGACGGCGCGTCCCTGAAGACGGAATAATGCCCGCCCGGCTCTATCGGGCCGCGGCCGTCCATCGGCTCCGCGAGCGCGTTGACCGCCCGCCCGATGAAATTTTCCCCGACGGGTATATTGAAGGGCTCCATCCTGCTGTATACGTTGTCGCCTACACGCACCTCATCGGTCTTGCCGAGCAGCAGGACGGGTACCTCGTCGTTTACGAAACCCATGACCATGCCCTTCGAGTTCTCCGTTATGTCGACGAGCTGCCCGTTCATGCAGTTCTCAAGGCCGGTCACCTTCGCGATATCTTTCTTTATCTCGCGTATCTGCCCGACCTCGCGTATCTTTATCGTCTCAGTCCGTATAGGCATCCTTTAACCTTCCGATGATGCTGCCGTCAATTACTATGCTCCCGAGTTTTACGACCGCCCCGGCCACGACGTCCTTATCGGCTTTCTCGGACAAGGTGACCTTCTTGCCGGCCTTCTTCGAGACCGCCGCGGCTATCTTGTCCACCCATTCTTTTCCCATCTCGTACGGTACCGATATCTCCCCTTTCTCCGCGGCCTCCGCCAGTTTCCTGCCGTCGGCCTTCTCGAGTTCGCCGATAAGTTCCTCTACCAGGTCCTCGTGCATGCGCTTCAGCTGTTTCGAGGAGAGCACCTTCGCGACGAGCTTGCGCGAGGCGTCGAGCACCTTCGATTGCGCCTGCGACTCTATCTCCTGCTTTATCTTGCTGCGGGTATTTACCGCCTGGTTGACTATGCGTTCGCTCTCGTCGCGCGCCTTGGCCGTCGACTCTTCCTTTATCTTCTCGGCCTCCACCTTCGCCTCTTCCCTGAGGCGGCGCGCCTCCTCCTCTGCTATAGTTACCTTTGCCCTGTATTCCTTGTCCACCGATTCCATCTTAGCGGCGAGGTCCTGAGTGCGCCTCAGGTACTCCTCTTCCATCTGTTTCAGCCGGCGCGCCTCGTCGGCGGATGCCGAATACATGAGCTTGCGCAGGACGAAGACGAGCGCGGCGAACGTCACGACCTGCAGTATTATCATCGGGATAAGTATATCCATCCGGCCCTCCGGTTATTTTCCGAATAATTGGAACATTATCAGCATCGCTATTACCGCTATCGCTTCGGCGAAGAGCAGCGCTATTATCATCGCGGGCAGTATCTTCGGCGCGGCAGACGGGTTGCGCCCGAGCGCCTTTATCGCGGCGAATCCTATCGCCGCTATTACGGCGGAAGGGCCCAGTATTACCACGAACATCACGAGTATGATTATAAAATTGCGCATGTCAGAGCTCCACTAACGCTACCAATTCGTTCTTATGGAACCTTGCGATACCTTTCGCCACCGGGAAACTTACTCCGTCTATCATTATTATGCCCCTTTTGAGCAAACTTAATATGGGCCTGTGGAAATCGAGTATCTCGAATTCGCCGTAATCGCCCGGCAGGATCACGCTCGAGGCCTTGCCCTCGAATATGACCTGCGCGTGGTCCATCACCGAGACGTTAAACATTCGCGGTCACCGCGTTGCCGCCTTTTGCCTTAGAATCGTACATCGCCTTGTCCGCCTTATTGAAGAGACCGTCCGCCGTATCCGCGTCGCCGGGATATGTCGCGACGCCGATGCTCGAGGTGACGTTATAGGCCTTGTCTTCGATCTTTATGATATGGCCCTCGATGCCCTTGCGCATGTTCTCGGCTATATCGGACGCTTTTGTCTTGTTCGCCGTCGGGAGCACGACGAGGAACTCGTCGCCGCCGAACCTGCCAACGGGGTCGGTGGCGCGTATGTTCTTCCTTATCGCGATGACGAACTCCTTCAGCACGACGTCGCCGACAGTGTGGCCGTAGGTATCATTGATGTTCTTGAACTTGTCGACATCGAGCAGCAGGAGCGAGCATTCGATTCCGGCGGCCTTCGCTACCTTGACCTCTTCCCTGATCTTCTCGTTTATGTATTTCCTCGAGAACGCGCCCGTCAGCTGGTCGAAGAGCGTCATCTGCCTCTGCTCGACCTGCGAGAAATAGAATACCGCGCTCATGACGCCAAGGCATATGAGGATTATGTATATTATCTTCCAGGTAGTGGCGGTCGAAGGCGCCTTGCCCTTGAATATCGTGCCCGCGAGCATCTTGACGCCCTTCGGGTCCGGCCCCGTGCCGTAGTCGGACTTGCCTTTTATCAGCATATCCTGTATCTTCTTGAGGCGCTCCTCACTGACGCCGGCCTGTTTCAAAAGCCCCTCCATCTTACCTATCGACCTTTTTATATCGGTTACCTGCTGCTGCTGCGAGTAATATTCCGACGTGTCGGAGAGAGACGCCTGCTTGCCTAATATCGCGTCTATCTTGTCCGTGACCTCCTTCGCGAGGGCTTCCACCGCGGGATCGGCCTTCGTCGAGGAGGCGATCTCCGCAAGCGCTTCCGCCTGCTTCTTCAGCGCCTGGAGGGCCTGCTCGCTCACCGACCATTTGTCCTTCACGGTTATCTCGAAGACCCTGCTCTCGCCGGGGCCGAGTTCGACGCCGGGATGGTGCATGTAATATAACGACCTCTCGATATCGAGGCGCGGCTCGAGCTCTTTCGCGTCGACGATATCGTCCTTGCGTATCTCGGGAGGAAGGTAGTAATTTACGGGTATCCTGCGCGCTTCGGACTTCGACGGGTTGGTTATCTCTATCTTGAGCGTTATCGTCTTCGGTTTCCCGGCGCCCGGCGCGGACTGCCCGACGAGGCCGGAGGACTCTATGCTCCTGCCCGCTTCGGCGGAGACCTCATCGAGCGAGCGCGAGCCCGTCGTGCTTTCTCCCATTATCTTTCCGGCATCCTTGCCGAGCCCGATCACAAGGTTCTCCATCGTCCCGACGTCCCTGCGTATCTTATCGAGCAGGTCCTTGTTCGCCTCGTAGGCGTTTATGTGCTCGACCGGCGCGACCTTATCGGTGCCGGACGCGTCCTGCTTTTTCATTATTGCGATAGCATCGGCGGCCACCATCTCGTTAAGCTTTGACGCGACCGACGAATATTCCGTCCTCCTGAGCTTTTCGGAGAGGTCCTTCGCGTGCGCCGTAATCGAGGCGAGATACGCCTCGTCTATCCTCCATATGTCCTCGACCTCTATCTCGTAGGTCACGCTCTCTTCCGGGCCGAGCTTTACGTCCTTGAAGACATAGTACTTCCCCTGCTTGACGTCATAAGCGACTTCAAGCCCGCCGTTATTTATTATATTCTCCGGTTTGACCCCAGAAGGCAGGAACGACCTGACTGAGACATCGCGCGATTCGTACTGGGAAGGGTTCTCGGCGGTCATCTTCAGGACGACGCCGGCATGCGCTGTCGCTGCCGCGGCGGCCATGGCGGCGGCCGCCAAAAGCGCCATTATCAGGATCCTATTTCTTTTTTTCATTCAACAGTTTCATAAGTTTTATGTCGGACTCCGCCTGTTTTATCGATTCAACGTCCTTCCAGTATTCTTCCATATGCGCTTCCGCGCCCGCCTTTGTAATAGTATTCAGCGGCTGGCGCGCTTCAACCTTGTCGAGCGTCTTGTTTATCTGCGCGAACAGGTCGTCCGCGGTCTTCGAGCCCTTAGGGTCCCTGAGTTTTGACGCAAACACCTTTTTCGCCTCCGCCCTCAATTCGTTTATCTTTTTCGCGGGTATTATCCAGACGTCCTTCACCTCGACCTGCAGGGCAAGCACTTCTTTCGGCTTCAGCGTTACCTTCTGCTCTGCATAATACAGGTCTTTTGCTTTGTCGTATTCTATCCTGAACTTGCCTTTGTTGATGACGTCCTTTGCCGTAACACCCTTAGGCAGGTACTCCTTGACTAGCGTCTCCGCCGGCGCCGTCAGCGGATTGACCGCGCGTATCTTCAGCACTACCTCCGCCGCCACGGCGGAAGAAACTACTGTCATTATTAAAAGAAATGAGAAAGTGGTTAAAAAAATTTTACGCATTTTCGTGCTCCTTGTTATGGGGCCATGCACTTGGGTACACGGCCCCTATCTTTACTTGCCTTCGATCCAGCTCTTGACGACAGGCGCGTTGACCTGCTTGTCAAGCAAACTCCTGACCTGCGAGAGCAGGGCCTTGAGCTCTGTCATGTTATTCCTGAGGTCCTCGACCTCTTCTTCATCGGTGAGGTTGACCTCGCCGACCTCGCCCGTCGAGGGCACGAGATTATCGTATCCTTCCTTCATGGCTACCTGGGCGAGCTTTGCCCTCGTCTCCCTGATAAAATCGGTAATAGAATCGGCGGTCACGGAGCTTCCTATCTTGGCATTCGCGGCCTGCAGTTTACCGAGGTCGCCCGCAAGCTTCTGCAGAGCGCTGTACGCTTCGGCATTCTTTCCGCCCGCCGCTATCATTTTCTTTATGTCCTCGGCCGCCTTTGAAGCCGCTGCGGCCTGGTCCTTCGCCGCGATGAGCTCCTTGTTCGCCTTCGCTCCGTCCGGGCCAAGGGCGCTGATCGTCTGTTCGAGAGACCTTATCTTGCCGTAGACCGTGTTCGTCCCGGCGGCGTCGGCTGTCGTGCCAAGCGTCGTTTCGACCCCGTCCACATAGGTCGTTATATCGGTCTTGAAGGCTGTTATATCGCCCTGCGCCGACGCTATCTTCCCGAACAGCGTGTTGGCCCCGGCAGCGTCCGTGGTCTTGCCGACCGTAGTGAGCAAGCTCGAAACGGACGTGTTGACGTCGGTCGTATCGTCCGGCAAAGTATTTACCTTCGAGAGCATCGTCTTCACGTTCGAATCGATAGTAGTAACCGTGGCATTGATCGAGTTGACCATACCTTCATCGGTGCCCGCGCCCGCGCCGACGCTCTCCGAAACGCTTAGCACCATGCTGTCCACCGCGTTCTTCGTTGGCTCTTCGCAGACAACCGTATATTCGCCCGCGCCCCATGCGCTCTGCGGTGTAAGGGCATATTCATAGATACCGGTCGTGCCGACTTCCGCCATCGCGGCCGCCGCGACCCTCGCGACGTTGTTCGCGTCGTAAACGGTTATAGTCGGGGACATGCCGGTCGCGGTCCTGAACCTTATGTCTGTGGCCGTCCCGAATCCTGCGGATGTAGGCCTCGTAAGTATCTCGGCCTGGATGCCCTTCGCGAGCTGCGCGGCAAGATTTTCCGCGACCGCCTCGGATATCGGCGTGGCTAGGTCGCCGCCTATCGCGCCTACCGTCTCTTCTATATTGTCGACGACTGCCTTGACCGCCGCGATATCAGTCTTGACGGTGCTGATCTTCGCGTCGAGGTTCGTGCCTATGGAGGTCTCGAGCGTATCGATCTTCGCGCCTATAGCGGTCGTCTGTGTTGCTAGGTCCGTGCCTATCGCCGTTTGCAAGTTCGTCAACTGCTGCGCGACCGTGGTGCCGAGGCCCGCTATCGACTTCGGTATGTTAAGCGAGTAGCTGAGGCCCGATGAATAGGTCTCGCCGGAGTACAATATGTCGATCTTCGCGAAATACATCGCGTCCTGGTCCAGGCCTGTCGTCGGCCATTCCTGCCAGAAGACACCGTTCTGGTCGTACGCAGATGCCGTAAGGGTCTGTATCGGCCCGCCGGCGCTGTCGTATATATGCACGACACAGGATGTCGGTTTCGCCAGTATGACACCGCCCCTCTCCACCCATGAATTGATAAGGAACCTATCCTGTGAGGCGTCATAGGAGAAATTGCTCATGACGTGGTATTCGGGTGCCAGCGAGGACTCGCTCATCGTTATATTGATCACCTTATTGTCCTCGTCGGTCTCCCATCCGCGCTCCGCCTTGTCGAAATAATCCGCCCGCGACCAGTTCGTGTTGTACGAATCGCCGTACGGGTAATAATGCTCGATCGGCGAGGTGAGGTCGGCTTCCGACCACCCGGAGGAATCTATCACAAAGAGCTTGTCAAGATGGTCCCCTGAGGTCGCGCTCTTTACGTTCCAGGTGACCTTGTAATACTTGACCGTAAATACTTCATCCGAGATATCATATGCCCCGGACAGGCCCGCGCTGCTCGCCTGCACCTTTACTTTGACAAGCGTGCTCTGGATGTTCGGGACGGTCCAGGAGTAGCTGGTTATCCTTTCGACAGTGCCGCTGCCGTTATCCGGTATCGCCGTCGCGTTTATCTTAGTCCACGTCTCGTAGAGCGGCGAATCCGTCGAATAATACAGGTCCACTGTGCCTGCGCTTCCGGTCGTGCCCCAGTTGACGGTGGTGCCGGGCTTGAGCGCGTAGAGCGTCTCCCCGCCGTTGGGTATATTGACCCTGAACTTCGGTATTATCTTGAACGCCTCGGAGATATCCGTGATGTTGGAGTTCCCGGTGTCGGTGACCTTTATGTAGCACGTGCCTACGTTATCCGGGACGGACCAATCTAAGCTGTAGAGCCCCGCACCGTCATAGGCCGGCGTGCCGGTTATCGGCGTCGGCGACGTAAAGGCCGCGTTATCGTCATACTCCACGGTGAACGTCCTCTCGGTACTGCCGCTCCTCGTCCAGGTTATGGTGTTCGTCTCCGAGACCTTCCACGAGGACGCCGCTGACGGCTCGCTGACAGCCAATGACGCCTCCCCGACTACCTGGAACGGCGGGGAATCGCCGGTATAATTCGGCATGAAGCTCTTCAACCTTATTATGATGCCGGGCCCCTCCGCGTCTTCCGTGACGACCCAGGGGAAACTGCTGTTCGGCATCGTCGTGCCTATCTGGGTCTCTACGCCGTCTTTCACATAATAGACGTTAAGCGCGCTCATCGCGCCGACAACCGCGTGCGATATCGTCACGGCTTCCCCGACTTCCCATATCGTGGTGGCGGTGGGATTCGTGACCTTGATGCCTTTTATCGTGAACGCTCCGGAACTCGAGGAGACATTCGTATCGGAGGTTATCCTGATCTTCGCGACGCCGTTCGACGGCGTGATCGTAGCCGGGATCGTCCACGAATATGTCCCCGCGGAAAGTAACACGGCGGAGCTGTTGACCGTGCTTGTGAAGTTCGTCCCGTCAGCCGCGTAATATATGTTGCATGTGGAGCCCGCTCCGGCCGCGGTCCATGTTATGCTCTGCGTCTGGCCCAGTTCCCATGTCGTCCCGGCCGCTGGCGCGCTTATCTTTATGCCTTTCAGGGTGAACTGCGCCGATTCTGCATAGAGCCCGGTGTCAGAACCGGAGACGACCTGTATCTTCAGTTTCGCGGTCGTCGAAGGGGTCAATATGGCGGTGTTCGGCGTCCATGAATACGTTCCGGCCGTGACATTTATCGGCGACGCGTTTATA
>JAKLIT010000052.1 GCA_022709465.1 Candidatus Omnitrophota bacterium
GTTCTTCATTAAGAACAAGAAACTATTTTCTTGAAGACCGTAGTAAAGCTTATCAGCACGTTCTTCTATTCCGGCTTCGTCCCGCGCATGCCCGGGACTGCGGGTTCCGCCGCCGGCCTGCTTTTCGCGTTCCTTGCATCCTATGATCCGAGGGTCTATCTGTTGTCGCTGGTAATGCTGCTGGCTGCCGTGATGATGGTGGTAAAGCCCGCCGAGATACTCTTCGGCAAGAGGGATTCCGGGAAGATCGTCATAGACGAAGCGGCCGGTATGATGATAGCCCTTTTGTTCCTGCCTATGGAACCGGCCTACATGGCCGCGGCTTTCATATCGTTCAGGTTATTCGACATTTTCAAGCCATTCCCGATAAAGATAGCCGAACGCGCGCCAAGCCCAATAGGAGTAGTGCTCGATGATGTTATTGCAGGGATCTACGCTAATATTACCGTCAGGGCCGGCGCAGCATTACTTCTGCAAGCGGCGTGTAGATAGGGCCTTCCGGGGAGAGCCTGCTGTTCAGCAGGGAAATGCGGTCAACGAGCGTCTTCGTGGAAGCGCGGAACCTAAGATCACCAATGGCTTTCGTAAGCAGACCGATATTCCTCCCGCTCCTGACCCTTCCGACCGTTATATGAGGCGAGAATTTCCTCTCCTCGTCAGGTATCCCGAGTTCTGCGAGCCGTGAGGATATTGAATCGCGGAGGACCCCGGATTCCCGCGCGCCCTCGCCTACTCCGGCCCAGATGACCTCGGGGGAGGAGAGTCCAGGAAAAGCACCGATACCTTCTAACCCGATATAGAACTGCCCGAAGACGGATACGGCGTCAGATAGCGCCGATTTTACGGAGGGTATGCTCTGCCGGCCACAGTCGCCCAGAAATCGTAGGGTCAGGTGGATATTCTCCGGATCCGCCCATTTCACGTCTGCTCCCGCCTTCTTCAGCGAAGATTGGAGAGCGCGCAATTCCTCCCGGGCTTCCCGGGAAAGCCCTATCGCTATAAAAACCCTCATACGGCCTTCCATAGCCGGCAATTATACATTATGAATTGACATTAATCAACCGGGTGGTATAATCCAAAATATGCAAAAGGCGACCTATCTTAAGTTCTGGGTTATGCCTGTCGGGGGATATGAGACCAGCCAGATAATCGGCGAAGAGATATCATCTTTTGAAAAACTACATCCCGGGATTAAGGTCGATTGCTCGGTGGTCCCCTGGTCGCTTGCATGGAAAAAGATAGTCACGGCCGCTAAGGAAGGCCGGCTTCCCGACGTATTCCTTATCGGCAACACCTGGACTAGGACCCTCGCCGCGATAAACGCGCTCTCCGACCTCACGACGGAATCCTCCGAAGATAAGCTCAAGAACGCCTTCTATCCTGCTGCGTGGGCTACCTGCGAGATCAGGAACTCGGGGAAGGTGATGGCTCTGCCTTGGTCCGCCGACGCCCGCATGATATTCTACAGGAAGGACCTTTTCGAAAGAGCGGGCCTTACGCCTAAGTCGTTGGAGACGTGGGAAACCTTCAAGGGCGCATGCGATGTGCTCTCCGGGTTAAAAGGTATAGACAGGGATTTTATCGGGCCTCTCGGTGTAGCGGATATTAAGGACCCGGGCCTCGTGCATGAGGTAGCCCCCTGGATATGGGCAGGTGGAGGGGACTTTCTTACCCCGGACGGCCTCTCGGCATCGTTCAATAATACGCGTTCGCTCAAAGGAATTAAATATTATTTCGACCTGCTGCATGAAGATGCCGCGCCGGTAAAAGACAGGAAGGTGCCCTGTTACCCGGCCTATGATTTCTTCGTCCTGAAGAAGTACGCGATGATAATAGCCGGCCCGTTTGCCGCGCCGAGTTATATACCCGGATTCTTCGAGGCGCCGATTACCGCGGGAGATCCCGGGGATATCAATAGATTCGGGGTCGCGTTGCTGCCTGCTGGTCCCGGAGGGCGTTTCAGTTTCCTTGGCGGAAGCAACCTTGCGGTCTCCGCGTCCACGAAGAACAAACAGGAAGCATGGCAGTTCGTGAAGTTCCTTACGTCCAGGGATTTCCAGGTCAGGCAGTACAGGTCTATAGGCCTGCTTCCGGCGGGCATCGAGGCCTTCGCGAGCCTTTTCTACGAGGGTACACCGAACCAACAAGTACTCATAGAGACATACAAGAACTACGGCAAGAGCTACACGCAGGTCGACATGTGGGGAAGCATAGAGTTCATACTGGCGGAATATTTCGGCAAGCTGCTGGACGGCGTAAAACAGGGCAAGTACAGTGAGGAACTGATATCGGCGGAATCCGGCAAATACGCCGAAGAGGTGGATTACCTGCTGTCATTATGACGGGAAAAGATATGGATGACGAAAGAGCGGGACTTCAGAGGGCGGAGAAACATTTAAGCATGTTGCAGGGCGTCGTCAGGACGTTCTTCCAGTTCGAGGCCGGCATCGAGGAGACGCTAAAGATGAGCCTCAAGTCGCTGATGGAAGACCTGATGTTCGATTCGATATTCGTATACCTGTACGAGGAATCCGGCAATGCCCTCGAATGCGTGCAGGCAAGATCGCGCGGCAAGGGGATAATCGCGGGGGAGAGCATAATACCGGTCACGGACAGCGATAACGATATAATCAGCGCCGTCTTCCTCGGGAAAAGGCCGTTCGAGATATGGGATGACGGCATCCAGATATGCATGCCGCTCAGGCTCGCGGACGAGAAGATCGGAGTGCTGATAGCGGACAAACAGACATCAAGGGAGAAGATCAGCGGCGAAGAGAAGGAGATGCTGTCCGATTACGCGCACGAGATAAGCAGGGGTATCCGCTATATCGGAGTATTCGAGAACAATTCGAGGAAGATAGAGATGCTCCTCGCGCTTTCAAAGATCAGCGAGGCGATGGCGACCACAATGGAGTTCGAGCCGGTCCTCGAAATAATCTTGAATAGCGCAGTAGACATACTGAAGTTCGACATGGCGAAACTCTACCTTGTAGACAAGAAATCAAACCAGCTAAGGGGAAAGATCAGCTCGGATATAAGAAAGGTTGTCAGGAGCATCGAGAAGGAGAGCTATCCGATCCAGAAAGGGGCGAACAGGATCGTCGACAGCCTACTTGAAGACGGCTCGCGCGAAGGCCCGCGGTACAGTACCGACGAGCTTTTCCTTTATTATCCGCTGATAGTGAAGGAAGACAAGATCGGCGTGCTCGTCGTGAATAACGTATTCAGCCGCTTGCCGATTGGCAAGGAGGATATGGAGAACCTCGATATACTGGCTAACCAGGCGGCGGTGACCCTCGAGAAGGCGAAGTTATATCAGGAGGTCAAGGAGCTGTCGATACGCGACAGCCTTACGGGCCTATATTCGCACGGATTCTTCCTTGGCAGGTTCGAGGAGGAGGCAAAGAGGGCTGGCCGCGAAAAGCAGGTCTTCTCGCTAATGATCATAGATATAGACGGCTTCAAGAGGTATAACGACCTCTACGGCCACCAGTCCGGCGACGAGATAATCCTAGCCCTCTCCAGGATACTTAAACAGAACATAAGGACATTCGATGTTAAGGGGCGCCCGATAGACGCGATAGGAAGGTATGGAGGCGATGAATTCGTCGTGCTGCTTACCAATTCAAATAAGGACAGCGCTTTGGCCGTCGGCAACAGGCTGCGCGACGCGGTAAAGGCGCAGAAGATAAGCGCGGGGGATAAGACGGTCACGTTCAGCGTAAGTATAGGCATAGCAATATACCCTAACGACGGAGGCACCCCGCAGCAATTATTCAAAAAAGCCGACGACGCCCTTTATTGGGCAAAGCAGCACGGGAAGGACCAGTTGTGCCTCGCTTCGGATATAGGAAAGAACCCGCCTAAAGAGATACTCTAAGAAGGTCTAATGCGGCCTGGGAAGACCTGAATTTTATCACCTCGCGATCGCCCCTGAAACGGAATACTTTGCAGGCCGTCCTGCCTTCCATGGAGATCGCGATATATACAAGGCCCACGGGCTTGTCCTTTACTGCTCCGGAAGGCCCGGCTATGCCTGTCACCGAAAGGCCTATATCGGCGCCGGCCGATTTCTTTACGTTTTTGGCCATTTCGACAGCCGTTTGCCTGCTGACCGCGCCGTGCCTTCGCAATGTGACGCTGCGGACACCCAGCAAGCCCGACTTGATATCATTGGAGTAGGCCGCAATACCCATCCTGAAGTACGCGGAACTGCCGGGGACATCGGTTATCCTGCTCGATATCAATCCGCCTGTGCACGACTCGGCTACCGCAAGGGTCTTGCGCGCACGTGACAGCAGGGACCCGACAGCCCCTTCAAGCGTCTCATCATCGCGGCCGAATATGTATTTGCCGAGGCGGGATGTTATCTTCTTATCCGCCTTATCGATGAGCGCTTTCGCCCGTATTTCGTTAGCCGCCTTTGCCATTATCTTCAGTTCAACAAGCGCCGGCTTGGCGTAGATGCCTACGGTAAGGGGAGGAGGGCTGTTGAGCAGGTCGGTGACCCTGCGGTCCGCGTCCGATTCGGACAACCCGGTCATCTTTATCGTCCTGACCTTCAGTACACCCTCGCTCCTGAACCTCTTCCTGAGGAACGGCGCTACGGTCCGCTCGAACATCGGGTTGAGCTCCCTCGGGGGCCCCGGAAGCGCGATAAGCAGTTTTTCCCCTATGCCGTATATGAAACCCGGAGCTGTGCCGACATAATTCTTTACTACCCTTGAGTTCTCTATCGGAAAAGTGCGGGATATTACCCGGAGCGTTATATCGTCGACGGTAGGACCGAGCCCCCCGGTCGTTATCACTATGTCGGAGCGCCTGAGGCCGGCCTCGAGCGCGCTCGAGAGCCTTTCGGGATTATCGCCGACGGTCGAATGGTGGTAGACGCCGATACCCAGCTCCGCGAGTTTTACGGACAACCATTGCTGGTTCGTGTTCAGTATCTGCCCGAGGAGTATCTCCGTCCCTATAGAGATTATTTCCGCTTTCATAGACAGGATTATAGCATAAATGGCTTGCCACGGGACAACTAATCGGATATCATATCATGAGTTGGGGAAAAACAACTTCAGGAGGGAAGGATGTCTAAGTTCGGGATTTTCTCAGTTTTGACGGTCTTGTCGCTCGCCTGTATTAACCCTGCCTTTTCGGATGAAGGATGGAAGGCCTTGGCTTCTTCCGTAGAAGAGAAATTCACGCCTGAACTCGCCGTTGACGGTGATATTTCTACGCGCTGGTCCAGCCAGTTCGCGGACAACCAATGGTGGTCCGTCGATCTCGGTGCCCCTAAGGAAATAAAGAAGATCACTATATTATGGGAGGACGCCTATCCTGCGGAATATAAGGTCCTCGCCTCATCCGACGGCAAGACATGGCAGGAAATATTTGCGAATAAGCAGGGAAAAGGCGGCTCAGACACCATCCCGGTAAATAACCTGAAAGCCCGGTACCTGAAGGTCGATATGGCAAAGAGGGCGACGCAATGGGGGAATTCCATCAGGGAGCTGAAACTTAACGAGCCCGACCCGATAAAAGCCAAGGCATCCGCGTCTTCGGGAGATTCCGACTACAGCGCCCAGAAGGCGATCGACGGCGACATGCAGTCCCGCTGGTCGAGCAATTTCGAGGATAACCAGTGGTGGCAGGCGGATTTCGGTTCCCCGCATAAGATATGCGGCGTCATGTTGAAATGGGAGACGGCATTCACGGAGATATACAATATAGAGGTAAAGGATGCCTCCGGGAAATGGAAGAAGGTATATGAGACATCCGACGGCGACGGCAGCACGGATATAATATATTTCGATCCGGTCGAGGCGACAGCGTTAAAGATCAACTGCGTCCAGAGGGGGACCGGCTGGGGCAATTCGCTCTGGGAGGTATCATTCCTCGACGGTAATAACCCGCCGGTGGTTTCGGGCGACGGCAAGACGATAGATATAAAGCTCCCATCTAAGACGGACCTCGGTGGGGTCGTATTGTCCTGGGCGGATGATTACGCTAAAGAGTACACGCTTGAGATCTCTAAGGACGGCAAGGACTTCAAGGAGGTCTACAGGACCGCCGACGGGAACGGCGGCAAGGACCTGATATATTTCAAGGCCTCCCCGGTAAAGGAATTAAGGGTCAACTGCATAAAGCCGGCATCGGGAAACCGCTGCGCAATAAAAAGATTCGAGCCGAAGAGCGGTGAAGAACAGGCGACGCCGATAAAGATCTACCAGGCGCTCGCCAAGGAATCGCCTGCCGGATATTATCCGATGTGGCTGAGAAGGCTGCAGGAGTTCTGGACCGTGACCGGCGTGCCGGATTCGGATAATGAGGGATTACTTACGGAGACGGGCACATTTGAGCCGTATAAAGACGGTTTTTCGCTGATGCCTTTCGTTTACGACGGGAAGGATCTTTATACGGCCGAGGACTGCAGGGTCTCCCAGGCGCTCGCGGAAGGCTATCTGCCGATACCGTCGGCCGCATGGGACCATTCCGACTGGTCGCTGGAGATAACGGCCTTATCGACAAGAGGCCCGGAAACTTCATTAAGGTATGTCATAAGGAATACCGGCAAGGCGCCGTTAAAAGGGAAGCTTTTTATCGCTGTGCGCCCCGTGCAGGTTAACCCTGTCTGGCAGAGAGGCGGTTTCAGCCCTATCAACAGGATAGAATGCAAGCCTCCGGTCCTTTCCATAAACGGCAAGGATTGCCTTGTATCGGCAACGGAAGGCGTATCAATGGGAGCAACCGAACTGTCTAAGGGTGACGCGGTCGATTTCATGAAGAAGGGCGAACTTCCGCCTTCGCTTACGGCGGCCAGCGCGGAAGGGACGGCATCAGCGGGGCTTTCATTCGATATATCTGCCGCGCCGGGCGGATCTAATACCTATATAGTACAAATGCCCGCCGGAAAATTGTCCGACTTCGATATCGACCTCTCAAGGCAAAAGAGTTTCTGGAAGAACGAGTTGAACAGGGTCTACATCGACATACCCGAAACACGCATAGTCGATGTAATGAGGACGAACATAGCGTATATACTCATCAACAAGGACGGCCCGTGGATAAAGCCGGGTTCGCGCAATTACAGCCATTCATGGATACGCGATGGCGCGTTGACGAGCGCGGCGATCCTCAGGATGGGAATTAATGACGAGGTCAAACAGTGGCTCGACGCAGTAGCTTCCAAGGTCACGGATAGCGGCTATGTCCCGTATATCGTGTTTGAGGGAGGGAACCCGATCGGCCTTAACGACAACGGGACGGGTGAAGGCGTCGAATGGGATTCGCAGGGCGAATTCGTATTCGCCGTCAGGAACTACGTGGATTACTCGGGGGATAAAGGATACCTGCCTTCCATATACCCGAAGGTCGTAAAGGCGCTTGAGTTCACCCGCGACCTGAGGCGCCGCAATATGACCGGGGAATTCAAGAGCGACCCGAAGAAGAAACCGTATTACGGCGTCTTGCCGAAATCTAACAGCCATGAGGGCTACTACCCCGCGCAGACCAGTTACTGGGATGATTTCTTTGCGATAAGGGGTTTCAAGGACGGAATTTACCTCGCGGAGCTTATGAAGGATGCGGAGGGCGCGGAGTGGATGCGCAAGGAGCTTGATGATTTCCGCAAATGCCTCTATGAATCGATCCGGCTCGTTGTTGAAAGGGACAAGCTCGATTATATCCCCGGATGCGTCGAGAAAGGCGATTTCGACGCCACTTCAACGGCGATCGGCATAGTAGCGGCGGGAGAGTTGGAGTATATGCCGAAAGAGCTCCTGATGAAAACGTTCGACAAGTATTACGCCGAATTTGTCAAGGGAATGGTCCCAGGCAAGGAGAGGACGTTCACGCCTTACGAGGTGCGCACGGCGAACGCGTTCTTCAAGATGGACCAACGCGACCGCGGCCTTACGATGCTTCGCTATTTCCTGAAGGATTCCGTCAGGCCTTTCGGCTGGAACCATATGGCGGAAGTGGTCCACGCGAAGGTCCGCGCTCCCTCATACATTGGCGATATGCCGCATACGTGGGTCGGCTCCGGATATGTAGATGCCGTCCGCACGATGTTCGTCTATGAGGACGACGGCAAGCTTATACTAGGCGCAGGGCTCGCCCCGGAATGGTTCGAAAAGGGCATAGAGGTAAAGGATATGCCGACGCTCTACGGCAAGATCTGCTATAAGATAATAAAGAAGGGCGATAAGATAGAGTATTTCCTGTACGGTAACGCGAAACCCCCGAAGGGAGTCAAGTTCGTGCTTCCGAAAGAGCTCAGGGATTGCACCATAGAGGAGATGAAAGCCGGGAAGTGATAATTGATATACATACCCACGCCTGGCCGGAGAAGGTGTCGCAGAAGGCGAGGGAGAGCTTAGAAAAGCTGTTCGGAGAGAAGATGGTCTGCGATCCTACGGCAGGCAACCTGCTGGAACACATGGACCGCAACGGGATAGGCATAAGCGTCATCTGCTCCGTCGCGACGAGGCCGGAACAGGTCGCCGGAATAAACGACTGGCTATTCAGGGTAAGGAGCGAACGGTTAAAGGCCTTCTGCGCGTTCCATCCCGGTTACTCGGGCTGGAAGGACGAGCTCAAGAGGATACGCGATAACGGCGACGGTATAAAGCT
>JAKLIT010000053.1 GCA_022709465.1 Candidatus Omnitrophota bacterium
CGGCCCGAGTTCCCTCGTCAGTGATAACGCGACGAGGCTCGCGATATAAAGTTTCGCCTCCATCTTCTGCATCTGGTACGCGCTCTGCAGCGCGAGCACCATACCGGTGAAGAGGCACGTAAGGAATACTATAGGCAGGCTGTCTATGCCCACCTTGACCATCTGCTCCAATACGGGCTTGCGCTTGAACGGAGGCATGAATGTCCAGAAGACCGTCCTGACCGCAAGGACCGTGATGCCCCCGGCATAATGCAGGAAGCTCATGAACCGCTCGCCAAGATGGGTGATCCAACCGCTCATATCTTCAGAACCTCACTTTGTGCTCAACGCCGACGAATTCGTCGTCTTCCTTCATCCTGACCTTCAGGTTCGCCGGCGCGCCGAGCTTATACTCAAGTTCCATCTCATCGGTGCCGGGCCTGTACTCTTCCCCGTTCTGCGCTTCGTACGTCTTGAAATTTACCCTAAACTGCTCGTTCAGGTTAGCGCCCGTTACGTATTCGTCACCGACCGGCGTCTTCGTCACCGTAGCGCCCTCCCATACTACCGACTGGCCCGATCTTACCTCAATACTATTGAATACGCGCGGCGTGCCAATATCCGCCGTATTTATGCTCCCTTCCAGTTCCAGCGCCTCCCCATCAGTATAAACTTTTGAATCGATAAATTCAAGCCTTGATCCTCTTCCCCTGATGTTGACCTCAGCCGAGTTATAGCCGATCACGCTTATGTTCCCGTTAAATAACTCGAGTTCGGCGTCTATCTCCATCTGCTTGCCGAGTTCGCCGCGTATACGGAGGTCACCGATAACCGTCCCCGAAAGCAGGCCCTTATCCGTCATGAGGTCCATGAGGCCGCCGAGCTGGGCGCCCTTGAACTTCATGTGGACGTCGAGGTCGTTTTTGCCCGTCAGGGAGACCGAGGCGTTCATTATCATCACGTCGCCGTAATTCACGCCGGTCAGTTTCAGGCGGCCGTCCCTGATCTCGAACGCGCCCCTGACTTCCCTGATGGGGTCGTAGTTTATTATCGATCCGGACGTGCAGAAGTCACCGCTGATAGATACGAGGCCGCCGTCCGGGCCGTAATTCAACCGGCCGTTTATCGTGTAGTTCGACATAAGGTCGAGGCCGAACGCCTTCATGTGGTTCGCGTTGACCTCGAGAGTGAAATCCGGCAGCTTCGAGAAATCGCCCGATATCCCGAGACGGCTGACCTCCCCCATGGCGGTCGCGTTCCCCTTGTCATCCTCGGGGAAAAGGTCGAAATTGAACCCCTTTCCGGCCGTCTGCAGCAGGCCGTTAAGCATGGCGTTCTGCCCGACCCTGAAATTATTGAATGCGACCGTCCCTTCGGACGCCTCGATATTCCCGGCAAAATTCGTGTTCATCTTGTCGAGGGCGTCGAATGACCCGTGGACGAATATCTTATCCATCATGCCTTCGAGCTTCGCCCTTAACGTATAACCGCGGCCCCTGATCGTGCCCTCGAGCATCACCGCCGAACGGTCCACCGGGAACTTTATCATTCCGCGGCCCGAGAATTCCTGGCCGAAAATATTGGCGCTGACGCTTTTTGACTCTATGCCGCTCTCGCTGATCTTGAAATTCCCGGTGACCGCGGATATGACACGCATCTTCCGCGGGTTATAGAACGTCCCGTCCCTGACCGATATAACGGCCCCTTCCCAGGACTGCTCGAAGATCTTCGGTATGAGGTATTTGATGTCCTTGTCCGGGAAGAATATCCCCGGGGAGACGACGGTTATCCTGTCAAGGGAACCATACCTTCCGAGCGCGGCGTCCCAGAGCCGGTAATCGAGTTCTATCGCTTCGGCGCAGAAGAAGAGCTCCCTGCGCGACTGCGGTTCCGCGGAAGCCGGCAGGTACACCTTCACATCCTTCAGGACGATCCCGCGGAAGACCCCGCCTTCGAGCCCGCCTATCTCGCCCTCAAGCCCTATCTTTTCACTGATCATCTCGAGCGCGGTCGTCTTGAAGCCGGAAAAGAACACCCTGCCGTGCAGGTCCAGGAACAAAAGGGCCACAAGGATAAGCGATCCCGCGATGACAACGGCCAGGTTCGGCCTGTGCCTCCTCATTCGAATATCAGATGGTCGACTTTTGCGCCGATCTTTACGGCGCCGCCCCTCTTTATCCTTCCCGATATGATCTCCTCGGCAAGCGGGTCCTCGAGGAAGCGCTGTATCGTCCTTTTAATGGGCCTCGCGCCGTAGACGGGGTCGAAGCCCTTTTCTATCAGGAAATCCGTCGCTTCCTTGTTAAGTTCTATGCTTATTTCATGCTGTTCCTTCAGGCGGTTCTTCACCTCGGCGACCTCAAGGTCGACTATCTTATAGAGGTCCTCTTTCGTGAGCGGCCTGAATACGATTATATCGTCGACCCTGTTTATGAACTCGGGCTTGAACGTCTTCTTGACCTCGTCGAGGAGTTTTGTCTTCATCGTCTGGTACGTCATCTCTTCCTTGTCGGATTTGAAACCCAGCGACCCCTGCTTCCTGAACGTCTCGGCGCCTATGTTCGAGGTCATGATCAGGACGGTATTCTTGAAATCGACCCTGCGTCCGAACGAGTCGGTCAGCCGGCCTTCCTCGAGGACCTGCAGTAGCACGTTGAATACGTCGGGATGCGCTTTTTCTATCTCGTCGAGGAGCACCACCGAATACGGGCGGCGGCGGACCTTCTCGGTCAGCTGCCCGCCTTCTTCGTAACCGACATATCCGGGCGGCGCGCCGACGAGGCGCGAGACATTGAACTTTTCCATGTATTCCGACATGTCGATCTGTATTATCGCGTCTTCATCTCCGAAGATCAGCTCCGCGAGCGCTTTCGCAAGCAGCGTCTTGCCGACACCCGTCGGGCCGAGGAATACGAATGAGCCCGTCGGCCTCTTCGGGTCCTTTAATCCGGCGCGCGAGCGCCTGACCGCGTTCGCGATGGCCCCTATCGCCTCGTCCTGGCCCACGACACGGCGGTGCAACTGCTCTTCCATCTTCAGCAGCTTCTCGCTCTCTTTCTCCTCGAGCTTCACTATCGGTATGCCGGTCCATTTGGCGACGATCTCGGCGATATCCTCATCCGTCACGCGCGGATACGCCTCCGCCTTCTGTTTCGACCATTCCTTGCGGACCTTCTCGAGTTGGCCTTTCAATTCCCTCTCCTGGTCGCGCAACCCGGCGGCCTTCTCGAAATCCTGGCCCTTGACCGCGGCCTCCTTCTCTTTCCTGACATGGTCCATCTGCTTCTCGACCTCTTTTATGTCGGGAGGAGTGGTCATCACGTTGAGGCGCGCGCGGGAACCTGCCTCGTCGATAAGGTCTATCGCCTTGTCCGGCAGGTACCTTCCCGATATGTACTGGTCGGAAAGCTTCGCGGCCGCGATAAGCGATTCGTCGGTGAACTTGACCTTATGGTGCGCTTCATACTTGTCGCGCAGGCCCTTCAATATCTCTATCGTCTCGTCGACGCTCGGCGGCTCGACCATTATCGTCTGGAACCTGCGCTCGAGCGCGGCATCCTTCTCGATATGTTTCCTGTATTCGTCGAGCGTGGTGGCGCCTATGCACTGTATCTCACCGCGCGAGAGAGCGGGCTTGAGTATGTTCGACGCGTCGATCGCGCCCTCCGCGCCGCCCGCCCCGACGAGCGTATGGAGCTCGTCGATGAATATTATTATGTTCTCGGAACGCTTGATCTCGTCCATGACCGCCTTTATGCGCTCCTCGAACTGGCCCTTGTATTTCGTTCCGGCGACCATCAGCGCGAGGTCGAGTATCACGACCCTCTTGTCGCGCAGTATCTCGGGGATGTCGCCTTTGATGACTTTTTGCGCGAGCCCTTCGACTATGGCGGTCTTGCCTACGCCCGCCTCGCCGAGGAGCACGGGATTATTCTTCGTCCTGCGGGACAATATCTGTATGACGCGCTCTATCTCGTCCTTCCGGCCTATGACGGGGTCGAGCTTCCCTTCGCGCGCGAGCGAGGTAAGGTCGCGGCCGAACGCGTCCAGCGACGGCGTCTTCGTCTTCGCCTGCGCCTGTTGCTGCGTGAAGCCGGGCGTCGCGGAGCCGAGAAGCGACATGACCTCCTGGCGGACCTTGTTCAGGTCGAGGCCGAGGTTCGCGAGCACCTGGCTTGCCACACCTTCGCCTTCGCGTATGAGCCCGAGTAGCAGGTGTTCGGTGCCGATATAATTATGGCCGAGATTGCGCGCCTCGTCGGTAGCGAGCTCGATGACCTTCTTCGCCTTCGGCGTGAAAGGTATGTCGCCGGACACGACGGTCGGCGGGCCGGGCTGGACTATCTTCTCCACCTCGAGGCGTATCGCTTCCAAACTAAGGCCGAGGTTCTGCAGGACCGCTGCGGCGACCCCCTCGCCCTCTTTTATGAGGCCGAGCAGTACATGCTCGGTACCTATATAATCGTGGTTGAACCTCTTGGCTTCTTCCTTCGCGAGTATTATTACTTTCCTCGCCCTTTCGGTGAACCTCGAGAACATGTTCATCGGGCCCTGCCTCCTTAAGATTTATCTTTTAAATTGAACTTCTCTGAAATAAATTCCGCCCTGACGGCGTCCCTCTCCTCCGCGGATAGTTGTTTCCCTTCCTTCTTCTGCAGATGCGCGGGCTGTATCTGAATAAAAAGCCCGTTGAGCATATCGCGGTCGACGCCTTTTATGATGCCGAGGTCGGCGCCGAGGCGTATCGTCGAAAGGAAATTCAGCGCTTCCTCGGTGCTGATGAGTTTCGCGCTCTTGAGTTCCTCGAGCGAACGCGTTATCCTGTCCTCGAGCAGTAGCCGCTGGTTCGCGTATATCGCGGCGCGTGCCGCGTTCTCCTGCTCAATTATCTGTTTTATTATCCTGCCGAGGTTATCTACCATCTCTTCCTCGGGGATCCCCAGTGTAACCTGGTTCGATATCTGGAAAAAATTCCCGTACGACTCGGTCCCTTCGCCGAAGAGCCCGCGCGTGGTCATGCCGAGCTTGCCTATCGCCTGGATGATCCTACCCGCCTGTTTCGTCATAACGAGCGCGGGAAGATGCACCATACAGGACGCGCGCAGCCCGGTGCCGATGTTCGTCGGGCAGCAGGTCAGGTAGCCGACCTCCGGGGAATACGCGAAATCGAGGAACTGCTCGAATTCCCCGTCGATCCTGTCGGCGAGCTTCCATGTATCCTGCAGGTTGAATCCGGACTGCAGGACCTGTACGCGCAGATGGTCTTCCTCGTTGACCATGACGCTTATGACTTCGCGGTCGCTTATGAGGACCGCCTTATGCTCGGGCCGGAGCGCGTGCTCCCTGCTGACCAGATGCCTCTCTATGAGCATCTGCTTTTCGAGGCTGTCGAGCTCGCCCATCCTGAGGAACAGCGCGTCTTTAAAAAAATCTATGCGACCGTAGGCGGACTTGAAATCCGATATGACCGCTTCTAGCTGTTCCGCGTCCGCCCAGTGTGGGAACGGGTATTTTTTTATGTTGCGCGCGAGGCGTATTCGCGACGACATCACGATATCCGAGTTCGGGCCGGAGCCCTTAAGCCACTCACCCGCGCCGGTCCAGAGCTCGCCTAAGGTCATTTCTTATCTCCGGGCTTATTCTCGAGGTCGCGTATCCGGTCGCGCAGCTTAGCGGCTTCCTCGAATTCCTCCCTATCCACGGCAAGCTGCAACCGTTGCTTCAGGACTGATATTTCCGCCCTTTTATCCGGGCCGTCCGCACCCCTGCCCTTGGCGGATTTTCCCGTATGCTTCGTCGAGCCGTGTATGCGCTTGAGCAACGGACGGAGGTTCTCCCTGAAAGCAAGATAACAATCGGCGCACCCGAACCTGCCTATCTTCTGGAATTCGTCGAACGTCATGCCGCACTTGTCGCATTTCATCACGCCCGTCCCGGGCTCACTTAATCCAGCAAGGAAATCGGCAATGCTGAAATGCTGTTCCATCTCGATGCCCTTCTTCTTCGCGCAGGCATCGCAGAGATGGAGCTGCTTGACCTCATCGTTCACTATCTCGGTGAACTCGACCGTCGCTTCGTTCTTGCCGCAGGCCTGGCAAAGCATCAGAACCTCACGCCGTCGACCTTCGTAAGTTTGTGGAATTCGCTTATCAGTTTCAACGTCATCTTGCCGACCTTTCCGTCGCCTATCTTGCGCCTGTCCATCCTGACGACCGGGATTATCTCAGCCGCGGTCCCCGTAAGGAACATCTCATCCGCGTTGAAGAGGTCGTACCTCGTGAGGACCTCCTCGTGGATAGGGATCTCCTTCAGGTGCGCGATATCGATGACCGCGCCGCGCGTGATCCCGCGCAGGACACCGCTGTGTATAGGCGGCGTAAAAAGCGAGCCGTCCTTGACGGTGAATATGTTGTCTCCGGTGCACTCCGCGACATAACCCTCGGAGTTGAGCATGACGGCCTCTTCGACCCCCGCGTTTATCGCCTCGACCTTCGCGAGTATATTGTTAAGGTAATTCAGCGATTTGATCTGCGGGTTGACGGATTCATGGATGTTCCTCTGCGTCGATATCGTCACGATCTCGAGGCCCTTGTCGTAAAACTCCTGCGGATAGAGCTTGATCTTATCGGTTATGATAATGACCGTCGGTTTCGAGCACTTCCTCGGATCGAGCCCGAGGTCGCCCATGCCGCGCGTAACGATCAGCCGTATATACGAGTCCTTCATCTCGTTCTCTTTGAGCGTCTTCTTGACCGCGTCGACCATCTCATCCTTGGACATCGGGATCTCGAGCATTATCGCGTGGGCGGACTGGTAGAGCCGGTCGATATGCTCCTTGCATTTGAATATGAGCCCGTCGTACGTGCGGATGCCCTCGAAGACGCCGTCGCCGTATAGCAGGCCGTGGTCGAAGACCGAGACCTTCGCGTCCTCCTTATTGTGGAACTTACCGTCGATGTAGATCTTAAGTGCCATGATCATTGTCTCCTTGATTATTATACTATTACTCCGTCCCTTATGTGCACGACCCTGCGGGCCTCTTCGGCTATGCCGGCGTCGTGTGTCACTATTACCATTGTCATTTTACGCTTTTTATTCAATTCCCACAACAACTCAATTATATTCCTGCCTGTATCGGAATCGAGGTTTCCGGTCGGCTCATCGCAGAGCAAAACCTCCGGCTCGTTGACCAGCGCGCGCGCTATCGCGACCCTCTGCTGTTCGCCCCCGGAAAGCTGCCCCGGCTTGTGGCGCACACGGTCTGTGAGACCGACGGCGGCGATAAGCTCCTCCGCCGCGCTCCGCGCCTTACCGCGCGCTTTCCCCGCCATGAGCGCCGGCAGCATGACGTTCTCAACCGCATCGAATTCCGGCAGCAGGTGGTAGAACTGGAAGACGAAACCTATCTTTTCGTTCCTGATCTTCGCGCGTTCGCTGTCGGAGAGCGAAAATATCTCCCTGCCGCCGAAGAAGACCTTTCCCGCCGTCGGCGTATCGAGCCCGCCGAGCAGGTGCAACAGCGTGCTCTTTCCTGCGCCCGAAGGCCCGAGCAACGCGATGACCTCGCCTTTGCCGGCCTTTAGGTCGACGCCTTTCAGGACCTCGAGCTGCCTCGTCCCGTTGCGGTATACCTTGCGAAGGCCTTTCGCTTCTATCATATCATTCATACCTCAGGGCGTCCACGGTATTGAGCCGCGAGGCCTGCCACGCCGGATAGATACAGGCCAGGAGGCCCACTGCCAATGCCGCTATGACTATCGCGGCCACATCCCCCGCCTGGATATCCACCGGGAACCTGTCTATGTAATATGTGTCCTTCGGCAATTTTATGAACTGGTATTTCTCGAGCAAGTAGCCGAGGCCGAGGCCCCCCGCCACGCCGAGCGCGGTGCCCGCGAGCCCTATCATGAAACCCTGCAGCGTGAATATGGCCATGACCGAAGCGTTAGTCGCGCCGATCGATTTCAGTATGCCGATATCCCTCGTCTTCTCCATGACCACCATTATCAGCGTGCTCGCTATGTTCAGGCACGCTACCGCGACAATCAGCGCGAGTATCCAGAACATCGTGACCTTCTCGAGCTTCAGCGCCGCGAACAAGCTCTTGTTCAGGTCTATCCAGCTCTTGACATAATAAGGGAACCTCAATTGCTTCTGCAATTCCGCCCTCAGAGATTGCGCCCTGTAGGCGTCGCCTATGCGTATCCCGATCCCGCCGACCTTTCCGTCCGCGCCGAACAACGCCTGCGCGTCTTTCAGGCCGACGAACATGAGGCCCGAATCGTATTCATAATATCCGGAGTTGAATATCCCCGCTACCCTGAAATCCTTCTCGGAGCCGTCCGCCGGGGAGACGACGCTTACCGTATCGCCTATCTTCAGGCCGAACCTCGAGGCGAATTCGGAACCTACCAGCATCCCGCCGTTGGCGGCGCCGAGGATCGAGCCAGACCTCAAATAATCCCTGACCTTCGAGACCTTCGATTCCTCTTCGGGCACGATGCCCCGGACCACGACTCCCTGCATGCTGCCGCTTACCTTCGCGAACGCCTGCCCGTCCAGGAAAGGCGCCGCGGAGATTATCTCGGGGCTCGCGGCCTTTATCTTTTGGATGACCCCTTCGGGGTC
>JAKLIT010000054.1 GCA_022709465.1 Candidatus Omnitrophota bacterium
CTGCGAGGTGCACGGCGACAGGGTCTTTGGCGACGACAAGGCGCTTATCTGCGGGTTCGCGAAGATAGACGGGCAAAGGGTCGTCGTGATGGGGCACCAGAAGGGCCGCGACACCAAAGAGAACCTTATGAGGAATTTCGGTTCGGCGCATCCCGAGGGCTACAGGAAGGCGATGCGCGTAATGTATATGGGAGAGAAGTTCAAGCTCCCGATAGTGGTCTTCATCGACACGCCCGGGGCGTATCCCGGGATAGGCGCCGAGGAGAGAGGGCAGGCGGAGGCGATCGCGTTGAACCTGATGGAGATGGCCAGGCTCAAGGTGCCGATCGTCTGTTATATAATAGGGGAAGGCGGTTCCGGCGGCGCCTTGGGGGTGGGCATCGGCGACAGGATCTGCGTCCTTGAGAACGCCTATTACTCCGTAATATCCCCGGAGGGCTGCGCTGCGATACTCTGGAAGGACAGGACTAGGGCGCCGGATGCGGCAAAGGCGCTGAAACTTACCGCCCAGGACCTTTTTGACCTCGGGCTCATCGATGAGGTCGTCCGGGAACCACTCGGCGGCGCTCACCGTGATCCGGCCATGATCGCCGGGACGATAAAGGAATCGGTAAAGAGGCACCTTAAGGAGCTCTCCGCCATGCAACCCGCGGACCTGGTCGAAGCAAGGTACGAGAAGTACAGGAAGATAGGAGCGTTCTCAACAGAATGAACGACCTCGAATTCGATATACCAAGCGACCCCAAGCATATAAAGGATGCATCCGCTAAAGTATTGGGCCACCTCAAGGGGTTGAAGCTCGCGAAGGAGACAGTCTTCGACATACGGCTTTGCCTCGAAGAGGCGGTCATAAACGCTATCAAATACGGGAATAAGCTTGAAAAGGCGGTCCCGGTAACCATAGGCCTGCGTTATTCCGACGGTAAACTTGAGATAACGGTGAAGGATTACGGCAAGGGATTCGAGTATTGCGAGATCCCGGACCCGCGTTCCGAGAAGAACATACTTAAACACGGCGGAAGGGGCCTTTTCCTGATAAGGAACCTAATGGACGAAGTAAAATTTAATGATAGCGGAAACGAGATAAAGATGATAAAATTCATTAGCGGAGGGAAATCCCATGGTGGTAAAAGAGAAAAATGTAGGTGACGCCGTAGTCCTCGTCGTAGACGGGGAGATAAATTTCAATTCGTCGCCGGATTTCAGGAAGGCGTTCCTGAAGGTGCTTGAGGCGAAGTCGACAAAGGTGGTGGTCAACCTTGCCAACGTCGCTTATGTGGATTCATCGGGCCTGGCGACGCTCGTGGAAGCCCACCAGAAGGTCAAGAGCTCCGGCGGAAAGTTAAAGCTCGCGAACCTGTCGGCAAAGGTCAAGAGCCTGTTCGAGATAACGAAACTGGAAAAACTTTTCGATATACAGCCGACCGAGGAAGAAGCGATAAAGTCGTTCTAACCCAACAGAGGCGGGCATGAATATATTGCAGGCCATAGGCAGGACAACCCTCGACGCGGGCGCGGCCATCTGGGACGTGTTCGCGTTGTTCTTTAGGACGCTATACTGGCTGTTCTACGCGCCGGTAAGGGGTAAGTTCATCGGGAGGCATTATATATTTGCGCAGATGGTCTTCGCCGGCGTCCAATCGCTTTTGATCGTATTCTTCGTCGCGTTGTTCATAGGCATGGTACTCGCGATGCAGGGAGCCTACCAGCTGGACCAGCTCGGCGCGGTCAGGTTCGTAGCTGCCCTCATAAGCGTTTCGATGTGCCGCGAGATCGGCCCGGTCCTCATAGCGCTTGTCGTTGCGGGAAGGGTCGGTTCGGCGATAGCCGCGGAGCTCGGGACGATGAAAGTCACCGAGCAGATAGAGGCGCTCGAGACGATGGCGCTCAACCCCATAAGGTTTTTGGTCGTGCCGAGGTTCCTCGCGCTTATAGTGATGCTTCCGGCGCTGACTATAATGGGCGATCTCGTCGGAATGTTCGGCGGCTATCTCGTAGGCGTCTATAACCTCGACATCAGCCCCGGATTGTATATCAAGACGAATTTCGATTTCCTCGTCATTAAGGATGTCATGACGGGCCTCCTGAAGAGTTTTGTATTCGGCATGATAATAGCGATGATCGGATGCTACATGGGTCTCAATACGAAGGGCGGCGCGGAAGGCGTCGGGCGCTCAACCACGATGAGCGTAGTCGTGAGCTTCATACTTATAATATTGTCGGACGCTATATTAACCGGAATATTCTATTTCTCGAACGTCTAATGCCATGGCTGAAAAAAAAGAATCAGTGATCAAGATAGAGAACCTCGAGAAACAGTTCGGGGGCCGCAAGGTCCTCGAAGGGATAAACCTCGACGTATATAAGAGCGAGACGCTCGTGATCGTCGGGGGTTCCGGTTGCGGAAAGTCCACGTTGCTGCGCCATATAATCGGGCAGCTTAGGCCGGATAAGGGCAAGGTGTCCATTTTCGGCAAGGATATCACGAAGGCGAACGAGGAAGAGATGGACGGCATAAAGAAGAGGTTTGGCATGCTCTTCCAGTCCGCGGCCCTCTTCGATTCCCTGACGGTGGAAGAGAACATAGCGCTGCCGATGAGGGAGCATACGAAACTCGACGACCATATCATAAAGATCATGGTCAAGATGAAATTGAACCAGGTCGGCTTGCGCGGCTTCGGCCACCTGCACACTTCGCAGCTTTCCGGAGGCATGAAGAAACGCGTCGGCCTCGCGCGGGCCATCGCGCTGGACCCGGAGATAATATTCTATGACGAACCGTCGGCGGGCCTCGACCCGGTTGTTACGGCGGTCATCGACAAGCTGATCCTTGACCTCTCATCGGCGTTGTCTATCACGTCGGTAGTGGTCACGCACGACATGAACTCGGTCTTCAGGATAGCCGACAGGATAGTCATGCTCTATAAGGGCAAGGTCCTGCAGATAGGGACAAAAGACGAGATAAAGAATTCAAAGAACGAATATATACAACAGTTCATAAACGGTTCTATCGAAGGGCCGATGCAGTTCTTCGCGCCCGACGAGGGCTACCTCGAAGAGCTAACAAAATAAAAGGAGTCATGGCATGCCAAAGATCAATAACGAGATAAAGACAGGGGTCGTCGTCGTGGCCGCAGTGCTAGTCTTCATGTACATATTCACGGCGATGGGCGGCGGGAACAAGACAAGGCCGGATGACTATAAGCTGAACGTCATGTTCAACTATGTCAGCGGGCTTGAGGACAAGTCGCCCGTGAAGCTTGCAGGCGTCGAGTGCGGCGAGGTAGAGAAGGTCGCGCACGCCTATATAGACGACCAGACGAAGGTCCTTGTGACCCTGAACCTGCGCGGCGAGGCGAAAGTCCGCGAGGATTCCAAGATAAGGATAAGCACGACAGGCCTTATCGGCGAGAAATACATAGAGATAACAGGCGGCTCGAAGGGCTGCCCCGTTGTCGCGAAAGGTGCGACCATAGAAGGCATCGACCCGTTCGAGATGGAAGAGCTCATAGATATGGGAAAGAGCTTAGCCGCGCGTCTTGACGCGGCAATGCAGGACCTCCAGAAGCTAATGGGGCATGCCGACGGCGTGCTCGTCGACAATAAGGACGATATCAGGGCGACGATAATGAACCTGAAGGATTCATCGGAGAACCTGAAAGAGTTCAGCGACGACGTCAAGCGCAACCCTTGGAAGCTGTTGATGAAGGGCAAGGAAGTCCCGAAGGGCGGCGCGGTAAAAGACAAGAATAAATAGGAGCTAAAATGAAAAGATATTTTATTGCGGCTGCGATCGCGGCGGCTTTCGGCATGTTCATAGCGCCTGTGGCGTTCGTGCCGCAAGCATTCGCTGCGAAGGAGACTGTCAGGACGGCCAAAGTCCTGTTCGTGCAGGGAGACGTAAAGGTCCAGAAGGCCGGCAAGACGGCATGGGATGCGGCAAAGCAGGGGCTCGTGATTGCCGACGGGGACACTATAAAGACATCGAAATCCTCGGCGATAGAGATATCCTTCGACAAGGACAACAAGAACCTTGTGAGGCTCGAGGAGAACTCGACCGCGATTTTGCGCGGCAAGGCGCTCAACAGGATAGAGTTGCCCGAAGGCAGAATACGTTCCCTGGTCAAGAACCTCAAGAAAGAGTCATCGTTCGATATAAAGACTCCTACGGTGGTCGCCGGAGCTCGAGGCAGCGGCTGGGACGTGATCGCCTCTGGCAACAGGGACAATGTGAAGGCCTTCGAAGATGAGATATTCGTCCAGTCCTTCGACCAGCAGGGAAAGCTTATCAAGGAGATATTCGTTAGGGAGGGCTGGGAAGTCCTCATCGACAGGTTCCAGTCGCCGGGCGAACTCGTAGAGCTCAGCGACAGGGACAGGAACGACTGGAATTCCTGGCGTGATGACCTCGGCGGCCGACTCGGAGCCGTAGGCGGCGGAAGCAATGACAGGCCCGCCCAGTTCAATAATATCCAGAACATGCAGGATAAGATGGACCAGCAGGAGAATTTTAAGGAACAGGTCTTCGAGACGGAAGATATCAGGAAAGTCGAGGACAGGGTCGAGGACAGCAACAGGATGGAAGAGAAGCCTGGCGGCTGTACCTCTAATGAATCTGGGCATTGCATAAGCCCGTAACGTTTATAACAGGCCGGCAAAACATGAAAAAACTGATATTTTACTGCATCGCCATATCCGTGCTTATATGCACCGGGCCTTTGTCCCGCGCCGCGGACGTGAACGAGGAAGAGACGACAGAAAAGTTCATCGGCAAGGCGGAAGAAAAGACATATAAAAAGGTCGAGACGCTCCGCGAGCACAAGAGATACAAGACGAAACTGCTCTTATCCGCGGCCCAGGGATATGACAATAACGTCTTCCTCGACCCGCAGAGGAAGCACGACACGTTCTCGGAATTTATTATAGACGGCAGCATATCGTACCCGATGAACGGCAGGTGGGATTTTTACTTCGAAGCGTCGGCCCACGATATCACTTACTGGGAAGCCACACAGGCGAACCTCATAGATACCGACTTGATCATGGGTTTTGAGGGAAGATTGCCGTGGGGCATCACGGCGAAGGCCTATAACGATATCGAGATGATGGAGTACCAGAATAACGATGACGGCGAGTATGTCGGAGACAAAGCCGGCCTTTTGCTTAAGCAGAAACTCCCGAATAATTTCTTCCATTCGTTCCAATACGAGTATTTTTACAAGAACTATTCGGACAGGAAGGCTTTCAACGGCTGGGGAGGGCCCTCGGACACCGACAGGATCGACCACAGGAACACGGTTGATTACAGCGTGGGATTATACATGAAGAAGGCGATGGTCAAGGCCTTCGGCGAGTATTTCCTGAACAGGTCCAACGACAGCTATCTCGATTATTACGATTACGAGTCGATAAAGCTCGGGTCATCGGCCATATACCTGCTTACCGACAAGCTGAGCGCTTACGCGTCGTTCTATAAGCAGTACAGGCATTATTCGGGCAGGACGATACCCGATGATGACACGACAAAAGAGAGGGACAGGGGCTGGGTGGCAGCCGCGTCCTTATATTACGACATTACGAAGAGCGCGACGCTCGGGCTGAACTATTCCTACAGGCAGAACAAATCGAATAACCCTTCACAGAAATATTCCGGATCACTGACTTCTATGGGTTTTTATTACAGGTTTTAGGCCATGCCAAAGGACAACGACAGCCTGCTGAAGGTCCGCGCGGCTTTCGTGCTCTTGGCTGCAATACCTCTCTTCTTCTCCGTCTTCAGGACCTTCGAGACATATGAGCTGCAGACGCTCGACCTCCGGTTCAACCTGCGGCCCCCCGTAAAAGTCAGCTCCGATATAGTCATAATCGAGATAGCCGAGGATACGATAAAGGACCTCGGGCGCTGGCCGTTCGACCGCGCGTTCCACGCCGACCTGATAAATTTCCTCGGACAGCTCGGGGCGAAGGCGATCGTGTTCGATATACAGTTCGCCGAGGAGAGCCCCTCCGACAAATACCTTATCGAAGAGACCAGGAACGCCCGCTGTAACGTATACTACCCTTTGGTCCTTGAATATAAGGGCGCAAGCAGGAACGGGCTTCCGTACGCGCCTAATGTTGAGGTCCCGATAATAGGGCCTCTCGCGCAAGCGTCGAAAGGCACAGGATTCATCAACGTGATACCCGACGCCGACGGCAAAGTCAGGAAGGTGCCCCTCAGGATAGAGTGCGGCGGCGGGGAATACCTCCAGCTAGCCTATATGGCAGCAAAAGATAATTACGACCTCAGGGGCAGGAAGATCCCCGTTGATTCCGAAGGCATGTTCCTGATCAATTATCCGGGCAAGTGGGCCAAGACGTTCAAGCACTATTCCTTCTCCGACATACTCGTGTCGTTCGAGAGCAAGGTCAACGGGGAGGAGGGCAGGATAAGCCTCGACGGGTTCCACGGGAAAGTGTGCTTCGTCGGCCTGACGGAGACCGGCGGCGTTGACGCGAGGGCCAATCCCTACGAGACTGCATATCCTATGGTTGGCGCGCACGCGAGCGTGCTGAACTCCATAATAGAGGGCGAGTACCTTGTCAGGGCGGGCAGGCCCGTGAACGTGGCGCTGCTGCTGGTCCTGTGCCTGCCGATAGCGTTCTTCGCCCACAGGGCAAAGCCGCTCTCAGCGCTCAAATTCTTCATTTCGGCAGTGGCATCGTTCATCCTGGCCGGGTTCATACTGTTCATCGCGTTCGGCCTATGGATAGATATGTTCTATCCGGTCGCGCTTGCCGTAGCGGTCTATCTCGGTACGACCGTATACAAATACCTTATTGAGCGCAGGAACCGGCTGCTGCTGGACAAGGAGCTCTCTATCGCGAAGAAGATACAGATGGACTTCCTGCCGCAGTCCGTACCGCAATTCGAGGACATAGAGATGGCGACCTCGATAGATACCGCAAAAGCGATCGGAGGGGACCTTTATGATTTCGCCGATTTCGCTAATATCAGGCTCGTCGCGCAGAAGAAGCTCGGGATAATGATCGGCGACGTATCCGGCAAGGGAGTGCCGGCAGCGCTCTTTATGGCGAGGGCTATAGCGGATTTCAGGCATTACTCCGGGGACAGCACGAAGCCCTCGGAGGTCCTCGGCGAGCTGAACAGGCAGATAACCCTGAACTACAAGGCGGGGTTGTTCATCACGATGTTCTATATGATATTTGACGCCTCGGACCGCGGGCTCGTATTCTCGAACGCGGGGCATCTTCCCGCAATACGGGTAAAAGCTTCCGGCGGCCTCGAATTGCTGAAGACCGAGGGGACCCCGCTTGGGCTCATAGAGGACGAGGCCTACCTCGATGACATGGTAAAGCTTGAGCCCGGCGATTCGGTAGTGCTTTACACAGACGGCGTCACAGAAGCGCGAAACGGCGTAAAAGAGGAGTTCGGAGAGGAACGGCTGAAAGACGTCATTTCCAGGAACCACTACGCCTCGCCGCTTCCGATGATCAACGCGATAAAAAGCGAACTCTCCAGGTTTGTCGGAAATGAGCCGCAACACGATGACCTTACCATTATAGTCCTTAAGGTAAAAGATTGAAGGCTTTATTATCGGCGTTGCTTATAGCGGCCGCCGGGCTTGCGGTATATGCAAATTCGGCCGGAGGAAAATTCCTGTGGGATGACGAGCTACTAGTCAGCGGGAATCCGGTGATCAGGGAATGGTCAAACGCGCCGGGGGTATTCATGGGCAGGCAGACGGCGCCGCAGGGCGCGCAATTGTACATATATCGCCCGCTGCAGTTCATAAGCTATATGGCAGACCACTCCTTATGGGGCCTCGATGCGCGCGGCTATCATCTGACGAACGTAGCGATACATATCCTTACCGCATTATGCATCTGCTGGTTCGCGTACCTTATCTCAAATAACCTGCTGTTGGCTTCCGTTACGGGCTTGTTGTTCGTCGTTAGCCCGCTTAATACCGAGGCGGTCTCGTATATCTCCGGGCGCGCGGACCCTTTATCGGCGCTGTTTATATTCCTCGGGATGGCCTTTTACGTGAGGTCGGAAGATGCGGGGAAGAAGCGGTATTTCTACCCGGCACTGCTGTGCTGGATAGCGTCCGTATTATCGCGCGAGAGCGGCCTCGTATTCCCGTTGCTTCTTCTCGTGTATCACATATCATTCAGGAAGAAGCCGGACTGGAGATACCTCTCGCCCCTGTTCCTGGCTGTCCTGCTCTATGCGGCCATAGCCCCGAACGGGCGTAACGTCTACCTGAACTGCCCCACCTCGATAGCAGAGAGGCTCCCCGGGTTTTTCGCGTCCATAACAGGCTATATTAAGCTCCTGCTTGCTCCCGTGGGGCTGCATATGGAATACGGGAACCGGCTGTTCGCGTGGTCCGAC
>JAKLIT010000055.1 GCA_022709465.1 Candidatus Omnitrophota bacterium
GGGGCGCCCGGCGAGGCCTTCGAGGAATGCGCCGCGGAATTTGACGAGGCGGCGGGGCTGCCCGTGACACACATATCATGCTATTGCCTGTCGTATGAGAAGGGTACGCCGTTATACGAATCCAGGAAGAAAGGCGACGTGGCCCCGATAGAGGACGAATACGCCGCGCAGATGTATTCATACGCGATAGATTTCCTGCCTAAGCGCGGTTTCAGGCATTACGAGGTCTCCAACTTCGCGAAGAAGGGCTATGCCTGCAGGCACAACATCAACTACTGGGAGAACAACGAATATATCGGTTTGGGCGCGTCGGCGGTCACTTATACCGGCGGCGACAGGATGAGGTATATCCCGGACGTAAAGGAATATATAGAGAAGGCCTCTTCCGGCGGGAGAGCGTTCGTTTCGTCAGAACGCCTTGTAGGCGAGCGCAAGGCGAGGGAGACCGCGGCCGTGAAGATCAGGACCGCGGAAGGGATAAATTTTTGCCGGTTCAAGGAGAGGACCGGCTACGACCTCATGAAGCTCGAGCCGGGCGCTATACGCAAGCTTTGCGAGGCGGGACTCGTAAGGTTCACGAAGTCAAAAGGCAAGAAGACGGGTATCACGCTGACGAAGAAGGGTTTCCTCTTCTGCGATACCGTATCGAGTGAGCTTCTCTAAGGGACACTTTTCCGATTGGCATGAGAACCGTCCCTGTGATATAATTGTAAACACTTAAATTTACGGAGGTAGACAATGAACACTATAGCAATAAGCAGGAGCCGTTTTGCAGCGGAGAGGCTAGTCCTCTCGTTCGTGATGGCGGGGATCGTCGCTTTGCTCGCGCAGATAAGGATACCGCTTCCGTGGACGCCCGTCCCGATAACCGGGTCTACGCTCGGCGCGATCTTCGCCGGCGTGCTTCTCGGCGACGTCTGGGGCGGTGTAAGCATGTTGCTGTACCTTACGCTCGGCGCGGCCGGGCTTCCGGTATTTACGGGTTTTAAAGGCGGGCCGGAGGTCTTCTACGGGCCGACCGCCGGATACCTGATCGGTTATGTCGTGACAGCTTTCGCTATAGGGCACATAACGGACAATTACCCAAAGGCAAGGGGATTCCTGCCGTTGCTCGGGATAATGGCGGCTTCCAGCGCGCTTATATTATTGCTCGGGTCGGCATACCTGGGCGTCTGGCTTCGTGCCGTAACTGGCCGTGAAGCCGGGTTCACCGAATTGTTTACGATGGGATTCCTGCCGTTCATACCGGGCGACATAATTAAATCATTTGCAGCGGCCGCGGTAGCGGGATTGATAACCCCGAAGGAGTCGTATAAATAGCAGAGATGCAAAAGAACGCCATACTTAAAGCCATAGAAGGTTTCTTTAAGTTTGGGGAGAGCAGGACCGATCTCAAGACAGAGGCCATCGCCGGGACGACCACGTTCATGACGATGGCCTATATTATTTTCGTCAACCCGGCGATGATTTCGCAGGCGGGGATGGATTTCGGCTCGGCGATGACGGCGACATGCGCGGCCGCGGCCTTCGCGACGGCCATGATGGGCCTTTACGCGAATTATCCCATCGCGCTGGCCCCGGGCATGGGCGAGAACGCGTTCTTTACCTATACGGTCTGCATCACGATGGGCATCCCGTGGCAGGTGGCACTCGGGTGCGTCTTCATCACCGGCGTCCTGTTCATCATACTTACGCTTACGAACATCAGGCAGATGCTTATCGAGGCGATCCCGCCGGCGATAAGGTCGTCCATAGCGTGCGGCATCGGCCTGCTGATAGCTTTTGTGGGGCTCAAGGACGCCGGGATAATAGTCGCGCAGCCCGCGACGTTCGTGACGCTCGGCGACCTCGTGAGCAAACCGACCGCCCTCGCGGTGTTCGGGCTCATACTTACAAGCGTGATGCTCGTGAAGAAGGTCAGGGGAGCGATGCTCTGGGGTATCCTCGTGACGGCCTTAGCCGGCATCCCGCTCGAGATAGTCAAATACCAGGGGCTCATCTCCCCGCCGCCTTCGATATCGCCGACTTTCATGCAAATGGACATTCTCGGCGCGCTGAAGATGGGCCTGCTGACGGTCATATTCATATTCCTGTTCATGGATATCTTCGATACGGTCGGGACGCTCGCGGGAGTCGCTGAGATCGGAGGTTTCATGAAGAACGGCAGGATGCCCCGGGTAGGCAGGGCGATGTTATCCGACGCCGCCGGCACGTGCGTCGGCGCGGCGTTCGGCACCCCGACGGTGACGAGTTACATCGAAAGCGCCTCCGGTATAAGCAGCGGCGGGCGGACCGGGTTTACGAGTGTCGTGACTGCAGCGCTTTTTGTCGCGGCGATGTTCTTCTCTCCGCTGGTCAGGATGGTCGGCGGAGGGGTGGAGGTCTCCAAGGGCGTATTCCTTTATCCCGTGACGGCGCCCGCGCTGATAATCGTCGGATGCATGATGATGCAGTCCATAACGAAGATCGACTGGAAGGATTACACCGAAGCGATACCGGCGTTCCTCGTGATGATAATGATGCCGCTGACATTCAGCATCGCCTCGGGCGTCGCGATCGGCTTCATCAGCTTCGCCGCCATCAAATTCTTCAGCGGCAAGGGCCGGGACGCCTCCTGGCTCGTTTACCTCCTCGCCGCGCTCCTCATCCTCCGCTTCATCTACCTCCAAGCCAAGTAGGGGCCATACACTTAAGGGACACACCTCGAAAATAATTGAAAGAAAACCACCTTATTTTTCATCTATTACATATAGATAAAGAGGAGGTATTTTATGCCAAGAAAGCCCAGATGCCTAGTTGATGGCGGTTACTATCACATTATGAGCCGGGGACACAACAAGTGTCAGTTATTCCATTCGCGTAAAGACTATGAAAAATACAAGAATCTGATTATAGAGAGCAAACATACATTTGGGCTTGTCGGCAACCTGTTCCAGGGCAGATACAAAGGCCTTATCATTGATACAAACGGGTATCTACTGGAATGCGGTAGGTACATCGAAAGGAATCCGTTAAAATCAGGAATGGAAGGCGATCTATCACGGTATTGTTTCTCGAGCTATAGTTTTTACGCGAAAGGGGAGGAGGATAAAACCTTAACCCCAAATCCTTTATATTTAGAATTATCGCGGTCGGAGGAAGAGCGAAGGGTGCTTTACAAGGAATATGTTATTAAAGAGAGGATAGAGGATCATATTCGAGACAGTAATTCGGGGCGGGTGTGGCGTATATAGAAGGAGGTGTGTCCCCTAAGTGTATGGCCCCTTTTTTTCTTGACAAGTTATTGTGATTATGATAACTATAATACAAAATATAGTAATGATATAAATAGCAGTTATGGTAAATACAATAACTCTGTGAGGGAAGAAGCTCTATAATATGGGCCTAAAGCAGAAGCTTATATCCGCGCAGGAGATCATCAAGAAGTACGGAATAACCTACCAGACCGTCAACCACTACACGAATTTCGGGCTCATCAACGTAATCACGAAAAAATCGAACGTCAGGCTATATGACGAGGAAGAGGTGGATCGCCGCCTCACGAAGATAATCCAGCTCGCCGGCGCAGGATTTCCGCTGCGGCTTATAAGGAAGACCTTAAACGACGAGCTTGCGGTGAAGGTAAACACAGGCACGGGTGGCGCATGAGCTACTACAGAATATTAGGCCTGGAGAAGGAACCGTTCTCCACAAGCCCCGACCCTGAATTTTTCTACCAGTCGATGGAGCACAAGTCGGCGCTCTACCGCTTGCGCATCGCGATAGAGCTCCGGAGGGGATTAAGCCTCGTGCTCGGGGACGTCGGCACTGGCAAGACGACCTTGAGCAGAAAACTCTCGCAGCTTCTGGCGGAAGACCCGAGCCTCGCGATGGCGATGGTCCTCAATCCCGTATACGAATCGGAAAAACAATTTTTAGCAGACCTTTCGGAGCGCTTCCATATTGTGGTGGATTCGGGGAATGGGAGCGCTCCAACGTTATTGGACTACATGAAGTCGTTCGAAAGGTTCCTGTTCGAGCAGGGCGTCCAGCAGGACAAGACTATCGTGCTGCTCATCGACGAATCCCAGAAGCTCAGCGAGCCGTGCATGGAGATACTGCGCACGCTGCTGAACTACGAGACGAACGAGTACAAGATCATGCAGCTCGTACTGATGGGGCAGATGGAGCTGTTGCCCAGGATAAGCAGGATAAACAACCTTTGGGACAGGATAGCGGTCAAGTATTTCATAAACCCACTTGAAGAGGATGAAGTATGCGAACTGATAAACTTCCGCCTGCGCATGGCCGGGTACGTTTCGAGGCAGCCGTTATTTGACGACGCGGCCGTAAGAGCGGTATATAACCATACGCAGGGTTATCCGCGCAAGATCGCAATGCTCTGCCACGACGCGCTCGAATATACCGTGATGTACAACAAGCACTGCGTCGACAGGCAGGTGATACATGACCTCATTCAACGCGAGATGAAAGCGGCGCAGGCGTTCCGTTATGTCTCGCAGGCGGCGGGCTGATATGGCTGATACCGTATCCCCCGAAGAGAAGCTCTTTAACATAATAAAGGAAGGGAAGGATTCCGGCTCCGGTGGTGGAGTTTCAAAACCGAAGAATCCCTCGGCAGCGCTCGGGGGGATAAAGAGATTCTTCGGATCTTTGAAACTTCACCCCGGCGCTAATAAGCAGGACGCCGCTTCCGCATCCGCGGCACCGCGGATCGACATCGATCCCGGAGCGGTGAACAAGGTCCTTTCGGTCATGCTTTTGGCGGTCGCAAGCTTTTTTGTATATTACCTTTTCAGCACACGGCCGGACGCGGATAAGATAATAAAGTCCGTCCCGAAGACGGAGACGGCGCTGAAAACGGAGGTCGAGAGGTTCGCGCCGCTTGAATCGTACCTCGCTGAGACGAGGAAGAGGGACATATTCAGGCCGGCCCCGAAGGACGAAAACAAGGCCTCGCCGACATCGAGAGAGGCGATGGAAAAACTGAAAGAAGCCGCCCGCGACCTGAAAGTCGTGGGGATCTCCTGGGGAGAGACCCCGAAGGCGCTGCTCCGCAGCGAGAGGGATAAGGCGACATATTTCCTGAAACAGGGCCAGCAGATCGGGGCGACGGACGTGGATATAAGGATGATAACCAAGCAGAAGGTCACGATAGGATACAAGACGGAAGAATTTGAACTGCCTTAAAGGAGAAGCAAATATGAGAAGATACGCAGGGTACGCAATAACGGCGCTGGTAACGGTTATCGCCATAACCGCAGCGTGCCAATGGCCGCTCCCGCTTTCGGCGCAGAGCGTGTCGGGCGAGCCGCGAAAGACGCTTTCGCAGTATGATTTCGAGGGGCTGTCGAAGAAGGTATCCCTAGACCTGCGCGCGATGGACATGGTCGATGTCCTGAAGTTCCTTGCGATAGAGGGCAACCTGAATATCGTCGCGGGCAAGGAGGTCACCGGGCCGGTCAGTTTGCTCATCAACGACGTCGCGATAGGCGACGCGCTCGAGATGATACTCGCGCTGAACAACTTCGCGTATGAGGTGCAGGGCGGCATAATCAAGATAATGCCGGCGAAGGACTACAAGGCACTCTACGGCGTCGATTTCTACGACCAGAAGAAGACCGTGATACGCCGGCTGAAATACGCGTCCGCGAAGAATGTCGCGACGATGATGGGAAGCGTGAAGAGCGACATCGGCAAGATAATCTACGACGACTCTACCGGGACGATAGTCATGATAGACACGCCCGCGAAAATCGCCGAGATGGAGGAGATAATAAACGCGTCCGAGATGCCGACCGTCACGAGGATCCTGCCTACGGAGACGAAGGTCTTCGAGCTCAAGTACGCGTTGGCGGATAATATAAAGGAGGAAGTCGGCAAATCGCTGACGGCTGATATCGGCACGATGCGCCTCGACAAGAGGACGAACACTATAGTCGTGACCGACCTGCCGCACCAGATGAAGAAGATAGAGACGGTCATAAACGCGTTCGACAGGAAGACGCGCGAGGTATTCATCGAGGCGAAGATCGTCGAGGTCACGCTCTCCGACATGTTCCAGTGGGGCATCGACTGGAGCTACATATCGCAGTATACGCGCAAGATAAACGGCGAGAACAGGAGCTACCGCATAACTCCCGAGGCGAACCTGCCCATCGGGCTTACCGGCACATACGGCCAGCTGACGCTCGCCTCGATAAATACGGCGAACCTCGCGATGACCCTGCAGGCGCTCGATACCGTCGGCGAGACGAAGATACTCTCGAACCCACACCTGACCGTCGAGGAGAACAGGGAAGCGACGATCAAGGTCATAGAGAAGCAGCCATACCAGCTCGAGACGACGACGACCGCGTCGGGCGGTACCACGACGACATCGAAGAACTACGAGTTCGTCGACGTCGGCGTCACGCTGAACGTAAAGCCGCTCATAAACGAGGACGGTTTCATCAGTATGGTCATAAAGCCCGAGGTCAGCTCGATCTCGACATGGTACGGCGGCGCCGCGCAGGCGGCGGGCTCGGTCCCGGTAGTCAAGTCCGCGAATGCTGAGACGACGGTCACGATAAAGGACGGCGTCAGCATAATTATTGCCGGCCTTATCAAAGATAACAAGACGAAGACTGTCAACAAGCTGCCGGTCCTCGGCGACCTGCCGCTCGTAGGCCTGCTCTTCAAGAACATAAGCGATGATATCCGCAGGACGGAGACGGTCGTATTCCTCACTCCGAGGATAGTGCACGGCGACCAGCCGTTCCTGATGGAGAGGGACACAGAGAAACCGACAAGAGGAATAAGAGAATAAGGTGAAGGAGGTGTTGAATATGAGGAACAGCTTCGCGTTTTGGCTGCTGTGTTTTATGATAGCAGCGAATACCGCGGCCGCTGATGATATCGACGATGTCATCAACAGGAACCTCACGATGAGGCAGCAGGTGGATGCTCTCGAGACGAAGTGCTCTACGCTCGAGAACGAAAGGGACGTTCTCATCATGAGGATAAAAGAGCTGCAGAGGCAGAACGACCTGCTCTCGAGGGGCGAGGCCGCCAAGGGCATTACCGTGACCCCCGCGGAACTCAACGACCTGAAGAAGAAGCTCGACGACGCCTCGAAGAAGCTCTCCTCTGCGATGAAGGACAGGGACGCTATACAGAAGGACCTCGACAAGGCGCAGAAGGACCTTTCCGGAATGGATAAGAAGATCGCCTCCGAGGTCGAGAAGAGGATGAAGGGAATGAAGGCCGCGCCGGCGGGCTCCGGCACGCCGGAAGCGATAAGGGCCCTGCAGAAGGAGAACGCCGCCCTGCAGGACGAGATAAATAGCCTTAAGGACGCGCTTAAAAAACAGGGACAGCCGGCCGCCGGGCCTGGCAGCGACGCGAAACCGGTGAAGACGAGGCAGCCGCAGGCGGACGCGGGGGACATCTCGCAAGCAGAGGTCCTGAGGGTCCAACTCGACAAGCTAGAATCCGACCTGAAGAACGCGCAGAAGAGCGCGAGTGACGCGCGGAAAGAGAAGCAGGCCACCGCCGAACAGGCGAAAATGCTGAAGATTAAGACGGACAAGGAACGCCTCGACATGCATTTTAACCTCGCGGTCGTTTATGAGAAGAACGGCATGTACGTCGACGCGGAGCGGGAGTATTACAAATGCCTCATGATAGACCAGAACGACGCGGAGGTCCATTATAACCTCGGCATTCTCTACGATGACAGGATGAACAAGACGAGCGCCGCGCTCGTGCATTACAAGAGGTACCTCGAGCTTCGCCCGAAGGGCGAGAGCTCGGAGGAAGTCAGGCAGTGGATATTCAACGCCGAACAGGAGGCAAGGTTGGGAGTGGAAGCCAGGTAGATGAAGACAAGCTTCGCGGTATTATACGCGTTAGTCATAATAATCCCGACGGCGCTGCTGGCGTATTTCGGCTTGCTGGCTGTGCGCAGCGAAAAGTCGATCGTCGAAAGGAACATGATGCAGAAGTACGAGGCGATGGCAGGCCTCGTGGAAGGAGAGTTCAACAAGGCGCTCTCGGAGTCGCAGAAGGACCTGCTCGATAACCCGAAATACGTCGAGCATATGATAATTGAGCAGTCGGCGATTTTCAAAGAAGACGTCGCTATACTCGACCTGAACGGAAGGTCGCTCAGCGACGAGAGGGGATCGAAACCGGTATTCGTAAAGCAGGTCAAAGGATTTCCGTACCA
>JAKLIT010000056.1 GCA_022709465.1 Candidatus Omnitrophota bacterium
GAGGGAGGGATGCCGCTTTGGAAACATAACGCGAACATCCTGCTGACCGCCATCGAGAACGTCGTGTTCGGCACATACCTGACCGAGTACCATTCCGGCTTCAGGGCGTATTCGGCCAAGGCCCTGCGCACCGTCAACTTCAAGATGAACAGCGACTCTTTCATATTCGATACCGAGATAATCGCGCAGCTCATAGCGCATAACCTCAAGATCGAGGAGGTCCCGATCAAGACGAGGTATTTCGACGAGGCGTCGTCTATCAGGTTCCTGCCGAGCGTCGCCTACGGCCTCGGCATACTCGGAACGCTGTTCAAATACTGGCTGCATACGGCGACATTCATCAAACTGCGCCAATTCAAATGAAGCTTTCGATAATAATCCCGATATATAACGAGCAGGACACAGTCGCGGATGTGCTAGGGCGAGTCGGCGCGGCGCGGTTCCCGGTCGAATACGAGGTGATCGTCGTGGACGACGCGTCTAAGGATAACACTTATGACACGGCGCTTGCGGCACAAAAGGCGCTTGGGACTGACGCGCAGATAAAGATCTTCAGGAACCCCGTGAATAAGGGCAAGGGATACTCGATAAGGAAGGGCATATCCGAATCAGGCGGGGATATAATAATAATCCAGGATGCCGATACGGAGTACGACCCCAGGGATATCCCGAAGGTCATAGCCCCTATCATCGCCGGCGATGAAAAGGTAGTTTACGGGAGCAGGTTCTTAGGCGTCAGGCGCCCGGACGGGATGGCGCTGCCGAACTTCATAGCGAACAGGGCGCTTACGTTCCTTACAAATCTGCTGTTCGGGACAGGGATCACCGATATGGAGACATGCTATAAGGCGATACGCGCGGACATAATAAAGGGGATGAAGCTCAGGGCGAACAGGTTTACCTTCGAGCCGGAAGTAACGTCGCAGGCCGCGAAACTCGGCGTGCGGATAAAGGAAGTGCCTATCTCGTACGCCGGCAGGAGCGCGAAACAGGGGAAGAAGATCAAGGCGAAGGATTTCCTTTACGCTATCGGGGTATTGTTTTACCAGAGGTTCACGCCTTGAGGCGCGCTGCCGTCCTCGTATTCGCTGTCGTATGCTGCCTTTCGGCCGTGGAACTCGTGTTCAAGATGCGCAACTGGGTTTACGAGGGGACGGATATAGAGGCCGAACAGGCGAGGTACTCGACGATGAAGCCCTACCTCCCTCCCGGAGGAAAGGTAGGCTACGAGACAGATGACATCGAGAACGGCATCCAAAAATATTATATAATGCAGTACGCGTTATGCCCGGTCGTGATAGACAGGTCCGGGCAGCACGAATATGTCATCAAGGAACAGTGCGGGCAGATACAGGTAATAAAGCGCCGGCTCGAGGGAAGATGATCGCGTTCATATATTCGCTGCTGGTATCTTACGGGATAGGACATGCGGCATGCCGCCTGATCTGGCCTTCAGCCGCCGGGACAGCCCGCGGCCGCGCGCTGGCGGCATGCGTATCATTCGGCATCGGGACAGGCATAACATCCTGCATATATTTTTGGTGGCTCGCGTCAGGCGCATACAGGGCGGGGTTCGCGCTTTACGTGATACTTGAGGCCCTCGTCTTGCTGGCGTTTTTTGCCGCCGCGCGCAGGACGGCCTCCCCGGCACGCGAGCCGGAGGGAGGGACGGCAGCGAAGGCGTCAGGGGCTTTCGGATCCGTCGTGGCCGTATCATTTGTCATAGCCGCGGCAGCGACGGTCATCTCTTTCGTGATTTTCGCTTCAAAGATGCCGCACGGGGAATGGGACGCGTATTCTATATGGAACCAGCATGCCCGTTTCATGTCAAGGCAACCTGAGCTCTGGACAAGGATGTTCGACGAGGCATTGAGGTGGAGCCATCCGGATTATCCGCTTATGCTGCCCGCCACGGTCGCCCGGTGCTGGATGTATGCGGGCGCGGAATACCCGTTTGCCGCACAATGCGTGGCGTTCCTGTTCATGGCCGCCCTGACGGCGACAGCGGCCTTCGCCGTATCTTTTCTGAAAGGAAAGATGCAGGGGATATTATGCGGCCTCGCGATCTTATCGGCGAACTACTTGGTACAATACAATTCATTCCAGTATGCCGACATACCGCTCGCGTACCTTATCGTGGCATCGGTATCGATGTATCTTGTTTATTGCGAGGCCGGCAATGACATGCGGCTACTGACGGCGGCGGGACTGCTTGCGGCAATCGCCGCCTGGACTAAGAACGAAGGCATCGCGTTCTTCGCCGTCTCGGCTATTGCGCTGTTTATTGCCGAATCGTGGCGCGGCCGGTTGAAGCGCGCGGCCGTCACGCTCGCCTGGTTCCTGTGCGGGTCGCTGCCCGTAATATTTACGCTCGTGTATTTTAAGGCGCATTTTGCGCCGCAGAACGATATAATCGCGTTTGCCGGGTCGGCGGTGGCCGGGCAGGACGGAGGTATTGTGGGCCGGCTTCTCGATCCCGACCGTTACGCGGTCATAACCGGCTCGTTCATACATTATTCGTATTTCGGCGGTTTCATAGGGAAGGCGGGCATCTTTATATATTTGCTGGTGGCCGGAGTCGCGGTCAGTAAAGGCCAGGCGAAGGGTATAGCGTTCATCTCCGCGGTCCTGGCGGGAATGGCCGGCGTATATTTCCTGATATACCTCTTATCGCCGCAGGAACTCGGATGGTATGTCTTCCATTCCCTTAACAGGCTGCTTGTGCAGGTCTTTCCCGCGTTTATGGTGGTGTTCTTTATCGTTGCCCGTTCCGCCGACGAAATATTATCTTACAGGAGAGCCGAGGAGGTAAAATGAGAAAAAAGACGCTGGCAACGATGTTATCGTTGTCTTTTCTTGCCCTTATGTTCGCGGGATGTGCCCATATCGCTAAGAAGGGAACCGTCACGCCCAAGGCAGACCGGGATACCGAACGGGTCTACGCGTGGGTTAGCGGCCTGCAGCTCGAGAACGGCCTGCTTGAAAGCTCGGACGGCAGCAACTTCGTATCGCTTTACGAGAATGCCCTTGCGGCAATAATATTTTCGGCGCGCGGGGACCTTAAGAAGGCAGAGAAGATACTCGATTATTTCGACAAGAATATAGGTGAACTGAAAGAGGCGCCCGGAGGGTTCGGGCAGTTCCGCGACAGGGCCGGAGTACCGCTCGACGGTGCTCCGCACCGCTGGCTCGGGGATAACGCGTGGCTGCTGATAGCGGTAAACAATTACCACAAGATCGCGGGCAACAACAAATATTCGAAGCTATCATCGGCGCTCGAGAAGTGGATACGTTCGCTGCAGGACCCCAAGGATGGCGGCCTTTGGGGCGGGTATGACCGTTCCGGAAAGCAGATATTAAAATCCACGGAAGGCATCATCGACTCATTCAACGCGGTAAAAGGATACGATGGTTTCCATAAAAAGATCCTCGGATACCTGAAGTCCGGGTATTGGGACCCGGAGAAGAAAGCGCTTCTCGCCTGGAAAGAGCACGAGAAGTATAAGTATGCCCTCGACCTGCATTCGTGGGGATACTGCGCGTTCCCGCGAATGCCTCAACGGACACTGGACGAGACAGCGATGTTCCTGACCTCAAAAAAGATAACGGCGAACGGTATAGAGATGACCGGGTTCTGTTTCGACCTCGACCTTGACTCGGTATGGCTTGAGGGCACGGGCGAGATGGTAGTCGCCTACCGCAGCGCGGGGCGCGGCTATACTGCGGATTTCTATCTCGATGAGATGGGCAAGGCGTTGATGCCGGGCCCTGCAGCGAAAGACGGCGGCCTCCCGACGGCGGGCTTGCCTTACGCGACGAACCCGGGGACGCACTACGGGGCGGGGAAACTGTGGGACGGCGTTGACACGAACCTTTCGCTGGCCGCTTCGGCATGGTATCTCCTAGGCAAGATGCATTATGACCCGATGGAATACGGGAGGAAGAAGAGCATACCGGCGGGTGACACGTTCTGGGCGGATAAATAGTAGGGGGCGCTCCTGAGGATAAAACGCACCGGGAAATTCTATACCTATATTGTCCGTTGCTGCGATGGCACATATTACACGGGTTATACCCCGGACGTCAAGAAGCGCGTGGAGACGCATAACAAGGGCAGGGGCGCGAAATATACGCGCGACAGGCGGCCGGTCGAGCTGGTCTGGTACAGGGAGTATAAATATTTCAAGCTCGCGTTCATGGAAGAGAAGCGGATAAAGAAGCTGCCGAGGGCGAAGAAGGAGGCGCTGATATGCCTGACGAAAAAACGATAAAGGATATCCTGGGATTCCAGAAGAACGAAATAACGGAATCGCGGATATACAAGCGGCTCTCCTTTATGGCGAAGAACGCAAATAACCGCAAGGTCCTCGGGGAGATCTCAGGGGAAGAGTACCGCCATTATAATATCTGGAAGAAATATTCAGGGAAAGAGGTAAAGCCCGATACCTGTAAGTTCTTATTCTATGTCTCCGTCTCCATCGCGTTCGGCGTGACATTCGCGATCAAGTTGATGGAGAAAGGGGAGAGCAACGCGCAGGTGGCCTATGCGAAGGTCGCCGCGATAGTGCCCGAAGCCGCGCAGATACAGCAGGAAGAGAATGAGCACGAAGCGCGCCTGATAGGAATGATAGACGAGGACAAGCTGAAATATATGGGGTCGGTCGTCCTCGGGCTCAACGACGCGCTCGTGGAATTCACCGGGGCATTGGCCGGTTTCACGTTCGCGCTGCAGGATTCGCGCCTGATCGGCATGGTGGGGCTAATAATGGGATTTTCGGCTTCGCTTTCGATGGCGGCGTCCGAATACCTTTCCACGAAGACGGAAGCGGACCAGAAGAGCCCGGTCAAGGCGTCGGTCTATACAGGGATCGCTTACGTCATAACGGTATTCGCGCTCGTCTTCCCGTATTTCATCATGGCAAATTGTTATATCTCACTGGGGTTGACGGTCGTATTCGCCGTATTGCTTATACTCGTCTTCACCTTCTATTATTCGGTGGTCAGGGAGATACCTTTTAAGGCCCGGTTCATAGAGATGGCCGCGATAAGTTTAGGAGTCGCCGCTTTGAGCTTCCTGATAGGGCTTGGGGTGAGGAAGGTATTGCACGTCGACATTTAGGACGGGATGGAATGGAAAGAAAAAAAGTGCTTGGATTCAGGGACCTCGCGTTGTTCGCGTTCTGTTCGATATTCGGCCTCGAGGCGATATCGGCGTCAGCGGCGATCGGCCCTTCGGCATTATCCTGGTGGCTGATAGGGATAACCTGCTATTTCCTGCCTTCGGGCCTCATATCCGCGGAATTGGGGTCGGCCTATACCGAGCAGGGAGGGATGTATGTCTGGATCAAGCGGGCGTTCGGGGGAAGATGGGCCGCAAGGAGCATATGGTATTATTGGGTCTCCCTGCCCGTGTGGCTGCCCGCGATATATATCGCGATAGCCGAGACCCTGGGGCACATGTTCTTCCCCGGTATCGGCATCTGGCAGCAGATAGCCATCGGAATAGCGCTTATATGGATAGCGGTCGGGATAAACCTGTGCCCGTTGAAGGTATCGAAATGGATACCGAATATAGGATCGATAGCGCAGTTCGCGATAGTCGTAGGCATGATATACGCTTCGATCGCGTATTTCCGCGGCAACGGGCATCTTGCCAATGAGATAGGGCTTACGAACCTGCTGCCGAACCTGGGCGCGGCCATCGTGTTCATTCCGGTGATAATATATAATATCCTCGGATGCGAGCTCATATCCGCCGCGGCCGGGGAGACGAAGGATCCCGCGCGCGACATACCTAGGGCCCTTGTCCTATCCGCAGTCGTGATAGCCGCGTTATATCTGGTTACTACGTTCGCCGTCCTGGTAGTCATACCGGTAAAAGAGATCAATATTGCGAGCGGGATACTGCAGCTTTTCATGATCGTGCTGGACGGCCATGCGATGAGGTATGTTGTTACCGTCGCCGCGGGGTCGCTAATATCGGCGGCGTTGTTCTCCGGCATAGTCGCGTGGACCTTAGGCCAGAACAGGACTGTTGCTGAATCCGCGAAGAACGGGGAATTGCCCGAGATACTGGGCAAAACGAACAATGAGATGGTCCCGGTCGGCGCGTCGGTCGTTTCCGGGGTGATCTCCACAGCGGTCCTGATAATCTACGGGTTTATCGCGAGGAACGCTTCCGAGCTATTCTGGCATACGGTTTCATTCAGCCTTATCGTGCAGTTGCTCTCGTATCTCATGCTCTTCCCGGCATTCGTCGTATTAAGGAAAAGGGACAAGGGTGTTCTGAGGCCGTATCGTGTGCCCGGCCCAGAGTGGTTTGCGGTATTGCTGGCCGGAACGGCGGAAATATTTATTCTGGCAGCGATCATAGTCCTGGTGTTTCAGCCGGGGCACGATTTTATGAAGTCGTCACTACCGGTGATCATAGGAGTGCTGGTTGCGGTTGCAGCCGGGGAATACCTGGTAGCCCGGTCCCGGCGATGATGGAGATGTACGATATCGTGAAGAGAGAGATGGGGTGGTTATGGGTAAGATGATATATATTCGCACCTTCGGCTGGCCGGTGGCAGGATTATAGTAATGCGATGAGGAGCTTGGCAGAAGCGGTGGTTGGGGAATAAAAAGGTATGATGAAAAGATTCGCTTTGATCGGTGTATTTTTGTTTATGAGCGCGGTTGCGTTTGCTCAAGAGATCGACAGGTCTCTTTTGCATGGATACGATGCGGCTCTGGTGATCTATAACCGGACAACCGGGGAGACGGTCAACATCGATCCGGCGCGCAGTGGCCAGCGCCTGTCACCCTGTTCAACATTCAAGATTTACAACACCCTTATCGGTCTTGAGCTTGGACTCATCAAGGGGGCTGACGAGCCGTGGTATAAATGGGATGGGGTAAAGCGTGACATAGAGGGGTGGAATCAGGACTTAACCCTACGTGAGGCGTTTAAAGTGTCGGCCGTTCCTGCGTATCAGATATTAGCGCGGGAAATCGGCGAAGCCCGGATGAAGGAATATATTGAAAAGATTGGCTACGGCTCACAGGATATTTCATCAGGGATTGATATTTTCTGGCTTCCGCGTCCGGATACTACGTCCATTAAGATCAGCGCGGATGAGCAGGTTACTCTTTTGAATAAGCTTTTGGATGGTCAGCTTCCATTCTCTGAGAAGAATATCGCTATACTACGCGATGTTATGCAGGTAGAGAAGACTGATAAAGGAACGCTTTACGGCAAGACCGGCTCTGACATGGGGCCGGATGGAAAATGGAACTTGGGCTGGTTTATAGGCTTTCTTGAGCATAACGGTACAACCTACGTTTTCGCGTGTAATATTACCGGAGGCGATAATCCATCGGGCAAGACTGCCCGGACGATCATAGAGAGCATCTTTAAATCTCAAAACCTGTTGTAATAACAACTCATCCCTGTGGTCGTTTTGAAAAGCGAGGTCATGGGGATTTTTTATGCTTGGAGGCGGCCGCGCCCGCCTTCGCCAAAGTGCTTTCGCCTTTGGCTTCGGCGAGGCAAGGGTCCTTGGAAAGGGGCCTCGGTGAGGGTCGGGCGAGGCGCAGGGAGCCAGTGACAGTGGTCAAAAAAATCGATGTCCATGTCCATCACTTTTGGGGTTTGGGCATAAGTGGTCAACTCGGCCGAAATAAGCGCCTAGCGTCGGAAAACAGGCGATTTTAGGGGTATCCTGCGGTCGTCCGGGAGGGCCAGAAAAGGCCGTTTTGATGGACATGGATGGACACGTAAATGTCCACCAAATCGAAATGTCTCCTAAATAGTGGACATTTCCGGCCGGTGGACATTTAATCTGCGCGAATGTTACAAAAAATGTAATAAACCTGCACAGAGTTAATGTTCACTCGGACCCTAATGTTCACTAAACAGTGAACATTAGACCTCAAAATCTTGTCACAAAAAGTATATATTATTTCTGACAAAACAGCCTTCCTGAATTCTCTGTAACTATCAGTATTAAATCATGTTATGACATATTCGTGATGCGGGAGGGGTAGGCTCGCAACCCCAATTTATTTCTTGCCAACCGGCAGACCCTATGGCCTACTTGACCTCAAAAGGGAGGTAGGCGTATGGCAAAGGTTATTGAGCAAGCAGTCAAGAAAACCCGCTACATCAGTGTCCGGATGGCTGGCGAGGAAGTTTACGTGGAAAACATCTCAACCGAGGGCG
>JAKLIT010000057.1 GCA_022709465.1 Candidatus Omnitrophota bacterium
CCGCCCTGCGCGCGGCGCGATGGAACAACCTTTGCAGGTCAAGATGGGATATGAATATCATGCGGCCTTTCTTCGCGAACGTTATGCGAAAGGCCCTGCGGATATCATTGGCCACTTTCTACCTGGTCCTTCGTGTCCTTGACATCCTTCTTCATATCGGCGATCTCCTTGCGCAACTCCGCAAGCGCTTGCAGGATCGCCATATTCTCCCTGTGCAGGACGCGTGTCGTGTCCCTTACGAGCAGATCCGTCCCTTTGACCGCCTCGGAACCCCTTACCTGCGCGGCATCCGAATAGTCGCTGTCAAAGTCGGCCGTATCTATATCGGCGGCGCCGGCATAAAAAGGCGCCGCGACGAAAACGGCCATAACAAGATATTTTAAAACTTTCACTCTCTCCTCCTTACCTCGAGTTCAAATATCCGCTGTTCCCCTTCTTGGGTTTGCTGAACCCTTCGACCTTTATATTCTCTTCTTTCTTGTCCGTCTTGCCCTTATCTTTTTTCTTCTTTATCTCTTCCTTCGCCGCCGGCGTCACGTTCGCCTGGCCCGCGTCAAGAGCCTGCTTGACCATGGCCATCTCCTGCTCGGTAAGCTCGCCCGGCTTTATCACGCGCGCCGTGATGAAGATAAGAAGGTCTATCTTCTCTACATCATCTGTATACCTCGTGAAGAGCGCGCCGATAACCGGGATGTCGCTGAGCAGGGGGACGCCGATCTTGCCCTTCGACTTCACGTCCTTCAGCAGGCCTCCGATGACTATCGTCTCGCCGTCCATCATGAGGACCTGCGTCTCGGCTTCCCTGGTCACGAGTATCGGGTAGTCGTTATCGCTGACTGTCTCCGTGAACGACGATATGACCGGATGGACGATCATGTTGATGTACTTTTCGTCGCCGCTGATCTGCGGCACCACGTAAAGCTGGATGCCAATATCCTGGTAATACGCGAGGTTAATCGTCGCGTTTCCGGCGGTACCGGATATCTGCGTCTCGATTATCGGGTATTTCTGCCCGATCAGTATCAGCGCTTCCTGGCCCGATAGCGTCAGTATTTTCGGCGCCGAAAGGGTATTGGTCCTGACGTCCTCCTCAAGCGCGTGGACCATCACCTCCATGTTCCTTCCCATCAGCCTCTCGAACAATATTTCGATGCCCGCGTTGTTCGCGGTCAATCCCGCCGCCATCGGGACAAAATTCGCCGGGTCGAAACCGTTGACGTCGCCGACCTCCGTCTCCGAATAATTGCGCCCTGTAATGACACCGGTTTGGCGCCCGCTTCCGACGTTCACGGTGCCCAAAAGGTCGCCGGCGGCATCTGTCCTGCCCGCATGCGTCTGTAGCCTGTTGCCGGTGCTGAACTCCACGCCGAGGTCCTTAAGGACATTCCTGTTGACTTCCATTATCCTCGCCTCTATGAGGACCTGGTTCGGCTTCAGGTCTATCTCGGACAATATCTTTGTTATCCTGTCCAGCGAACTCGGCGTATCGGTAATTATCAGCGAATGCGACCTCGCGTTCTCCCTCTCCCTGCGTTCCTTGCCCTGGTCGGAATCCTGGCCCCCGGCGACGGGAACGCCGACCTTCCATCCCTTCTGCCCTGTGATCTCGAGCACCGATATCTTTCCCTGCGGGGAGAGCTGCGGCTCGAGCATCTTCTTCGCGTCTACCGCATCGAGGAACTGCAGTGAGAAGACGCGGCTCGTGACGCCTTCTATCTCGGTAAGTTCCCTCTGTTTCTCCCTTCTCTCTTTGAGGGCATCCACGGTCGAGACCGTGATTATATTCCCATCCCGCTCATACGCGAAACCGTATGTGTTAAGGATAACTGCCAGCGCCTGTTCCCACGGGACATCCACAAGACGTATAGTAACGGTGCCTATGACCTCTTTGCCCGCCACTATGTTCACGCCGCTCTTGTAGGCAAGGACGCGCAGGACATTCTGGATATCCGCGTCCTTGAAATCGAGCGTAACGTTATTCGACTTGTCCTCGGCGACAACCTCTTCCTCGGCAGGTACTGTCACGACAGGAACAATTTCTTCCTCGACGGGCACAGCCGGAGCATCCTGCCCGAAGGCCGGCGAAACCGCTGTAATGAAAATTAAACAGACCAAAAAACATAATGGCATATTCCTGGGCATCTTATTCCTCCTCGCCTCTCGTAAGCACAATATCTTCTCCGCCTCTGTTAAGGGTCACCTTATCTTTGTTTATCTTCACTACCTTATAATCGCCGAGCATGTCCCCGGCCTTTACGACGCTGCCGCTGATAATGGCATAAGAGTCCCTGCTGCTCGACCATACTATCCCTTCGAGGTTAAGCTGCATGGCCGCGCTTACCGGCCTCGCTTCGGGAAGTATATTGCCATCCTTATCGACGAGCGGCCTGAAAGGGTCCCTGTTGTTTCCGGGGTCATATTTGAACGCCGCCTGCCCGAACAAGAGCGGCATCGCCACCAGAACAATAAGCAGCGCGACAGAGACCGTCCTCATCTCTTCGGCTCCTCATCGTTGAGCACGAACGCCATGATAAGCAGCCTCGCGCTGTGGTTAGTGATATCGACGGAATCCGCGCGTATCTCTATATCGCCTATCGCCATAACGTTATCGGCGGTCTCTACCCTGTTTATGAACTCCCCTATGGCGTGGTAGCCGCCTTTCGCTTCGACCTGTATGGGTATCTCCGTATACATCGATACCGGCTTCTTGACGGCCTCCTGCTTTACCGGCTGTTTGCCCTTCGGGGCTTTCGCGGTTTCCGCCGGTTTTTCGGAACGTAGCGGCTCGATCTTGCTTATCTTGACCTTCGACTCAGACGCGAACCCCGCTATCTGCTGCAGGATATTAGGCATCTCGGAATTCGGGGGTATCGCGTTATCGTACTTTGCCATCATGCCCTTTAGCGCTTCGAGGCGCTTCTCGAGCTGCGGCTTGCTCTTTATCAGCGCGTCCGCCTTCTTCAGGTCATCGCGCTCCTTCACTATATCCTTATTGAGTTTGCCTATCGCCCTCATCATCGGGAGCGTGGAGAATTGTACAAGCGCGAAGAACGCGATCGCAACGCCGATACCTATCAGCACCAGCTTCTCCATCTCCTCCTTGGACATCGCCTGCTTGCCCGGCATATTAAAGCCCCCTGCCCTTCTTGAAGTGGCAGATTATCACGAAATCCAGCACCTCGGTATTCTTTATCTTTTTCCTCTCGACCTTCGACAACTCTATCTCGTCGAAGTCCTCCATGAACGACGCGTTGTCCTTCAGGGAATTCACGAACTTGCCTATCGAGCCGTCCTCCCTGCCGTCGGATACCACGCTCGAACCGTCGATGACAAGCACCTCTTTCAGGATCCCGGGCTCCGAGGGAGAATCGCCTTTCTTGATGTCTATGCTGCGAAGCCAGGTCCCCGTTACCATCGCGTCGGAAAGGTCTTTGAGCTTCTTCGCGAGGCTGAATCTAGAGGTACGTAGCTTGTCTACGACATCAGCTTTTGATGAAAGGAGTTTTACCGATTCGTCCAACCGGACCGCCTCGACGTTCGCTATCTTTATCTTCTCGTTCTTCTTCTTTAGCGAAGAAAGCGAAGCCCCCTTGAACTGGACCGTCAGGAACAACAACACCTGCAGCAATACAAGCAGCGAGACGATGCCTATCGCGACAGGCACCACCGGTATGGAGGGAAGGGCCGACGGCTCTTTCTTGCGTACCCTCATCTGGACCGGCAAAAGGTTTATCTCTATCATCCGCTACCGCCTTATCGCGAGCCCGACGCATACCGCCATCTGGCCCGATACTTCTTTGAGCGCCTTTGCGTCCACCTTAGGCGAAAGTAAAAGGTTCGATGTCGGGTCCCATACTACGATATCGAGCCCGAATGCCTGCTTGAGCCTGTCAACGACCATGGGCTCCCTCGCCCCGCCGCCGCTTATATATATCCCGTCTATGCCTTTTCCGAACTGGTTCTCGTAATAATCGAACGACAGCCTAACCTGCGTCTCTATCGCGTCTATGCTCTTTATATCGACCGGTATATCCCTGGCGAAATTCAGCACCTCGTTCTTCAGTATGCAAACGTTCGTCATGCTAGCGCCGACATTTAAGAGCGCTATGGTCTTGTCCTTGCCCACCCCGGCGTTGCTGAATAAGAAAGAGTTGGTCACCGCTATCGAGTCGCAATCCACCGCTTCGGGTGTCACGCCGGCTTCGTTCATGTACCCGAGGTATTCGTCGACAAGCTCCTTCTTCGCGGCGACGATAAGGACCTTGATCTTGCCTCCCTCGGCTTTTTCGCTTATTATTTGCGCGTCGATATATACTTCGTTTATCCCGAACGGGATGTATTTTTCTGCTTCGAACTGGAGCGCGGACCTTAACTCATCGGGGCTCATCTTGGGGAACAGGACCTGCCTTACCACTACCGATTGGCCCGATACCGATATAACGGCCTTTTGTATCCTGGTCTCGGATTTTGCGATCGAGCGTTTCAGCGCGGCGGCAAGAGATTCCTTCGAGCGCTCGCCCTCGAACTGCTCTACGGAAAAATGCTCCACCTGCATCTTGCCGGTCTTCTGTTTTGAGATGACAACGGATTTCACGGAGGATGTCCCGATATCCAGCGCGGCTTTGCTCCTAGACGCACCGAAACTTAGGAATGGGATCTTGATTTCTCTCGCCATTGGAAATCAGTTTATATTTTTTAAGCAATAAAGTCAAGAAAAATTGCGAATTTTCACTAATCGTTGATATTGGCGCGGCATTGTAGTATACTTTAATCGGGAGGGCGGTAAGATGTTCATCTCCGGCAAGAACAGAGGTTTCACGCTCCTTGAGTTGATGCTTGCCGCGACCATACTGATCGTCGCGGTCGCCGGCCTTCTTGCGTCTTATGTCCTCTGCTTCAACCTTGCCGAGACCGCAAGGAACATGACCCTCGCAACTACCGCGATACAGTTCAAACTCGAAGAGATACGCGACCATACCTTCGGCGATATTACCGCCGATTACGACAATACGACTTTTACGGTGAGCGGATTCGGTGCCGGGCAGGCCACCGGAGCCATCTATGTGGAGTCGATCACGACGGATATTTTGAGGGTAACTGTCAGCGTATGCTGGAGGCAGCGCGGCAGCAGGATATTCGGGGAGGATAACGGGCGCGGAGGCGGCGTTGCGTTAAGCGGCCACCTGGAGGGCACCGAAGACATCGATGCCGACGGGATAGTTGACTCCCCTGCCATGATATCCACCCTTATGATAAACCGGGGGACTTAAGCCATGAAAACCGCCGCAACAAGGCACATACACGGATTGAGCCTGATCGAACTGATGATCTCGATAGCGATCGTCACGGTCATCGGCGGCTACTTGGCGTACTTCCTTGTCATCGGCGCATCTGCCTGGCGCGCGGGCGACGCCGAGATACAGGCGAACCAGGAATCCAGGAAAGGTATGATGTCGATGGTGAAAGAGCTCAGGCAGGCACAGGACGGTAACCTGAGAACCACCGCCGACGCGTTGTATGCGGATAACACCGTTTACAACAATATAAAATTCCCGGTAATATCTGATATCGACGGTGACGGCGATACGGTGAGCGCGATTGGGGCCCTGGAATGGTCCACGCCGATATCATATTATATTTCAGGGACACAGCTTATAAGGTCGCAGAACGGCGCAACGACGGTGCTGGCGAACAATGTTATCGGCCTGCAATTCGTAAAGACGGTCAATATAACGCTGGGGATCTCGGTCTTGAACGTCACGCTGCAGACGAGAAAGACAAGTACCGAGGGACGCCAGGTACAGTCGAGCCTGACATGCAGCATAAAAATAAGGAACTGAAAAGATGAAGAACAGAAAGGGCTTTATACTGATCTTCGCTTACGCCGTTGTGAGCGTCATCGTGATACTCGTGTCCGTTTACGTGGCCAGGAGTATAAGCGAGATGAGGACCGCCGTGCGCGACAAGGATTCGGCGTCTGCCCTATACTCCGCCGAGGCAGGCATCGACTTCGCGTTCGACTGGCTTAAGTCGCAGTCCTCCCCTCCCTCAGGCACGGCCGCATTCAGCATCACGGGCGGCACTGCGCTGGCGACCGGCACATATACCGTCATAATTGACCCCGACGACAGCAACCCGACATCGTTTACAAAGAGGTACAGGATAATCGCGACAGGCGCTTGCAACGACTCATCACGCAGGGTAATACTTGAGGTCGTGCAGGATACGTTCGCGCGGCACGTATGGTTCACCGATTCGGAGACATACGAAGGGGCAACGGTATGGTTCATAACCAATGACAGCTTAAACGGCCCGGTCCACACGAACGGCAGCTTCAACATATCGGGCAATCCGTGGTTCGGGGACGAGACGAGCCAGAGCGGCCCGTCCATAAATTACATGCACGGCGGCCCGCCGAACGATAACCCGACCTTCGTCGAAGGCATAAGCTTCAACGTCGACGCGTCAAGCATGCCTACAAGGGCCACCAACTTAAGGAGCGCGGCAGCATTAAGCGGGGGCCTGAGGCTCTACGGCGAGACGACGGTAGTCCTGAATTCCAACGGAACGATGAACGTGACCAACGCGACCGCGGGATACAACAATACCAATATGGCCCTTCCCGCGAACGGCGCGCTCTTCGTGGAAAACAAGATAGTCAACAGGAGGCTTTCCGAGTATGGGAATGTCAATGTCCGCGGGACGCTCAACGGCAGGCTCTCCATTGGCGCTAACAATAACATACGCATAGGCGGCAACATCAACTACAATAACGCGGCCGGCTCCGACATGCTCGGGCTTATTGCCGAGCGGGACCTGATAATCAACCAGAGCGCGTGCCCCAACAACGGCGACCTCACGATACAGGCAAGCATGATGGCTATGTCGGATTCCTTCTACCTCGAGAACTGGACCAGCTCGATGAAGGGAACGCTCAACGTGCTTGGCGGTATCATACAGAAGGAAAGGGGCCCTGTGGGCACTTTCAATATTAACACGAACAGCAAGGTCAGCGGGTTCACGAAAAATTACGTCTACGACGAAAGGCTCAGGACCACGCCCCCTCCTTTCTTCCCCACTACTGAGGATTTCGTGCCGGTATCATGGAGGGAGCAATGAGCAGGACGCGGGTACTGATAGCGGTCGCATCAGGCATTCTTATCATGCTTGTGATAATATTCGTCACATCCCTGCCTTCACCCGAAGGCCCCGGCACAACGGATAGCGAAACACAGTTGCAGCCGGAGATACCGCAGGCCGGCAGCCATGAGCTCGCGCCGGGTGCGCGAGGCATCGCGGAATTGCCTCTCGATGTAGTGATCGAGTACACCGTCGTAGCGGACCCTCAGGCAAAACCCGCAAGGAAGACAAAACCCGAGGTGGCGGAAACCGAGGACCCCGGATATGATACGATAGACCCGGGCATTATCGAGCCGCCGAGGCGGTCACCGCCCGCGGAACAGCTCAGGCAGATGCAAAAACAGGGTATAGTGGCTTACTGATCATTCCACCGGCGCGCCCGAAGCATCGTCTTCCTTGATCACTCCTGATTCATCAAGAAAAAACGTCCTAATGCCCGTGACGTTCGGCGTTATCGGTGCCGCGGTGCACGTATACTGGTCCGCGCCGACAAGGCTGTAATTGAAGTTGTAGCCCTGTTTCGCGCCGGCGCCGAGTATAGCATCAATATACGGCGGGTTGGCGCTGCTAAGGTCCCCGAGGTTGTTTGGATATGAGAGGGGGTTCTGTATACTGCGGAAACTGACACAAGCGGTGCTGAGCTGCCTCAAAGACGCTATCGCCGCGGTCTCGTTCGCCTGGATACGCGCCCTGAGGAACGCGGGAATGGAGATGGCCGCGAGCGTGGCAATTATCGCCACAATTATCATTATCTCGACCAAGGTAAAGCCGGCCCTTGACGCCCCGGATGTCTTCATTAATTGATAGGTTACATATTTGCGGATAAAATGTCAAGTGTCTATATATGAAAACGACGGTAATCTTCGATTACCGTCGTTTTGCATTCTATCGGTTTTACGCAGACCGACTATTCGATAGGTGTGCCGCCACTGGTGATAACACCCGATTCGGTCACAACGAATACCCTTGTACCCGTTACGTTCGCCGTTACAGGCGTCGCCGTGCAGGTATACTGGTTGGCACTCGCGATCACGAGCGCGAACGTATATCCCTGCTTTGTAC
>JAKLIT010000058.1 GCA_022709465.1 Candidatus Omnitrophota bacterium
ATGTCTATTTCGCACTGGCCCGCGGTCGCGACTTCGTGATGATGGACTTCGATATTCAGGCCCGCCTCCTTCATCTTCAATATCATGCGGCTTCGAAGATCCTGCAGCGAATCGTGCGGCGGGACGGGGAAATACCCTTCCTTGAAACGCACCTTGTATCCGAGGTTCGGGTCTTCCTTGCGGCCGGTGTTCCAGTCGCCCTCGTCGGAATCGATAAAATAGTAGCCCGAGTTCTCGTTCTGGTCGAAGCGGACATCGTTGAATATGAAGAACTCCGCCTCGGGCCCGAAGTAGATGCTGTCGGCTATGCCGGTATCCTTCAGGTACTTCTCGGCCTTTTTCGCGATATAACGCGGGTCGCGCGAATACGGCCTGCGGTTGAGCGGGTCGTAGATATCGCATATGATGCTGAGAGTCGGGACCTCGCATACCGGGTCGACGACGGCCGATGTCGGGTCCGGTATCATTATCATGTCGGATTCCTGTATCTTCTGGAAACCGCGTATCGACGAACCGTCGAATCCTATGCCGTCCACCCATATCGAGCGGGTGATGTCGTCCATCTCGAGAAGCTCCGATGCCGGTATCGAGAAATGCTGCCATAATCCGGGCAGGTCATTGAACTTGAAGTCGATTATCTCGATCTTCTTGTCTTTGATCAGCTTCATCGCGTCGCGGGCGGCTTTTTCGTTGAAAGAGCCGTTCGTCAACGGGTTCTTTGTCTTAACTTCCGTTACTGCTGCCTTCTTCTTTGCCATGCTGGCTTCCTCCTTTTAATTGATGCGAGAAGTGTACCGCCTGAATGTTAAATCCATATTACAAACATGTTAAATATCAGCCTATCGCAGGGCCGCTCTTCTCCCCCGTCCTTATACGGATGCATTCGTGCAGGTCGAGCACGAAGATCTTCCCGTCGCCTACATGGCCGGTACGCGCGCCTTCGAGTATCGCGTCGACCGCGGGTTTCACGAACTCGTCGTTGACGGCTATCTCGAGCTTCACTTTCTTCAGCAGGCTTCCCGCCTCCTTATGGCTCCTGTATATCTCCGATATGCCCTTCTGCCTGCCGCGGCCCATGACCGGGGTAACGGTGACAAGATGTATCTCCTGCTCCTCGAGTTTGGCCATCACCTCGTCCAACCTGTCGGGCTGTATTATCGCTATTATGTATTTCATGGTCCCCTCCTATTCCAATACCGTGTAGCCGGCTTCGCGGTGCTGGCTAAGGTCCAACCCTATGCGCTCATCCTGCTGCGAGGCCCTGACTCCCATTACAGCGGTCAGGATCTTCAACAATACGAATGTGACGACGAACGAATACACCGCCGTGACTATTACCGCCTTGAACTGTATAAAGAACAGCGCCGGATTGCCGTAGAACAGCCCGTCAGAGCCGGCGGGGTTCACGGCCTTCGTGGCCCACAGGCCCGTAGCCAGGGCACCCCAGATGCCTCCGACACCGTGCACACCGAACGCGTCGAGGGAATCGTCATATCCGAACTTCACTTTCAGCAACGCGACGGCCATATAGCAGAATACCGAGACGCCGAGGCCGATCCACAGCGCGCCGACGACATTTACGAAACCCGAAGCAGGCGTGATCGCTACGAGGCCGCCCACCGCGCCCGTTATGATGCCGAGCACCGTCGAGCGCGAGTTGAACATCCAGTCGAGTAGCGCCCATGTTAGCCCTGCCGCTGCGGCGGCTACGTGCGTGACCACGAAAGCGTTCGTAGCCAAAGAACCGGACCCTAAAGCGCTGCCGCCGTTGAACCCGAACCATCCGAACCACAACAGTCCGGCGCCCAATACCGCGAACGGCAGGTTATGCGGGGGCGATATCTTATCCGGATATCCGTGGCGTTTCCCTAATACGAGCGCGCTCGCCAGCGCGGCGATACCTGCATTTATGTGGACAACCGTGCCTCCGGCGAAATCGAGCGCTCCGTCAGCCCTCAGGAAACCCCCGACTCCCCATACCCAATGGCAGACCGGGTCATATACGAGCGTCGCCCACAGGAGCGAAAATATGCAGAATGTCGAGAACTTCATCCTCTCGGCGAACGCGCCGAGTATGAGCGCGGGCGTGATTATCGCGAACATCGCCTGGAATATCATGAATGCCTGGTGCGGGACCGTCGCGGCATATGCCGGATTGGGTTCCAGCCCGACGTTCTTGAGCCCGAACCAGTCGAGGCCGCCGATGATACCCCTGATGTCCGGCCCGAACGACAGCGAATAGCCGAACAGGACCCACTGCACCGTTATGAGGCACATCAGCATGAAACACTGCATAAGGATCGAGAGCACGTTCTTGCGCCGGACGAGGCCGCCGTAAAAGAACGCGAGCGCGGGCGTCATCAGCAACACAAGCGCGGACGACGTTAATAGCCACGCGGTATCTCCGGTATCAACCTTAGGCGCAGGTATGACTTCCTCCGCCGCCACTACCGTCGCTATTACGGTAAACAGCAGGAACGCCGCGAAGAACCAGAACGGCGGGCTTTTGAATACCTTCAGCATTTCAACTACCTCCTTCTTTTTTCCTCAATTGCGTATCCAATTGACAATATTCGGGCAAAAAAATCATTTGATGCCCAGCTTCTCCCTGACCACGCCGGCATAGACCCTGTTGATGCGGTTGGTCTTGAACCAGCGCTCAAGGGTCGACGGCTGAATGTCGACCCTCTTCGCGAGATCATAGAGAGTATAGCCCCTGTCCTGCTTCAGCCTGCGTATCTTCTCTATCAGCTCCTTATCAAGCATTGGCTTAAATGGCGCCTTCGCCTTTTTCTCCGGTGCGTATCCTGACCGTATCCTCGACGGTATATATGAAGATCTTCCCGTCTCCGATCTCGCCGGTCCTCGCGATGCCGGTTATCGCCTTCACGAGCTTATCGACATCTGCGTCCTTTACGACGATCTCGATCTTGATCTTAGGAAGGAAATTGACCTTATACTCCCTTCCCCTGAACTGTTCCGCGAGCCCTTTCTGGCGGCCGTGCCCCTCTATATGGGTTACCATCATGCCGGGGTAACCGAACTTATCCAGGGCCTCGGTGAGCTCCTCCAGCTTCTCTACGCGGACAACCGCTTCTATCTTCTTCATCTTTTTGGCCCTCTCTAATTGCTGTACGTATAAAAATTAGGATAAGCAGGCGTCCCGTGCTCCGGGATATCCAAGCCCTTGAGTTCCTCCTGCGGCGAAACTCTTATGCCGAATAACTTATCCATCAATTTGAACCCGATGAAACCCAGGATGAACGCCCATGAAACACATACGGCGGCACCTATAAGCTGGGCGATCAACTGACCGTAACCGCCCCCGTAGAACAAGCCTTTGACAAGCGGTTCCGAGGTAGCGCAAAGGCCGTAAGTGCCGTCGGCGAAAAGTCCGACGCTTATAAGGCCCCATACGCCGTTGACCGCATGCACGCTCACCGCGCCAACAGGGTCATCTACGCCGACGTTCTCCCAGAAATACACACTTATTACGACAAGCGTACCTGCGACGGCCCCTATAACCACGGCGGCCCATGCCTCGATCCACGCGCAAGGCGCGGTGATCGCGACCAGGCCCGCAAGACAGCCGTTAAGCATCATGCCGACATCCCATTTCTTCGTTTTCAGGTATACAAGCAGAATCGCAACTGCCGCGCCCGCGGCCGCCGCAAGGTTTGTATTGACGGCTACGACCGCTATCCTCAGCTGGTGGGCGGAGAACGTGGAGCCCGGGTTAAAACCGAACCATCCGAACCATAGTATGAAAGTGCCTAACGCGGCAAGAGTTATGCTGTGGCCCGGGATAGCCCTCGGCTTCCTGTCCTTACCGAATTTGCCGAAACGCGGCCCGAGGACTATGGCGCCCGCGAGCCCGACAAAACCGCCTATCGTGTGGACGACGCCGGAGCCGGCAAAATCGACGTGGCCGGCGCCGAAAGGCAGCTTCGAAAGCCATCCGCCTCCCCAAACCCAGTGCCCGTATATAGGGTATATGACGGCCGTTACCAGGATGCTGTAAAGGAAATAGGCCTTGAATTTCAGCCTTTCCGCGACGGCGCCGGAGACTATTGTAGCCGCCGTCCCCGCGAAGACGAGCTGCCAGAAGAACAGCAAATACCTTCCGACATCATAATTTGCGCCGTGCAGGAACCATCCGGACGTGCCTATCAAGCCCTTGTAATCGTTTCCCATCATCAGGGCGAAACCGAACGCCATGAAGATCAGGGATGCCATTACGAAGTCGATCGTGTTCTTTGCCATGAGGTTCGTGGCATTCTTTGCCCTGCAAAATCCCGCCTCCACCATCGCAAACCCGGCCTGCATGAAAAAGACGAGGAACCCGCAGACCAGTATCCAGACGTAATCGACCGGGGAGTTGGGGTTTGCAGCCAGCGTCTCCGCGCCTCCCGGGTCCTGCGCAAAAACAAGGCACGGTATTCCTATCGTGATCGCGGAAACCGCGATAAAAGCCATAAGTTTTTTAAACATGGGCCACCTCTATTTCTTCTTGAACATCTTGCTGAACACGTCGAAGTCGATATCGAACTGTATGGTGACCGTGTCGGCAAGGTTTCTGTTGTTATAGCGCTCAAAGCCCACGAGCATCGAGACGTTGTCGGAGAACTTCCAAGAGCCGCCGAAGTTCCAGGAGCCGTACGAGCTCTTCGTGCCCTGGTATTCTACGCAGAGCCACAGCTTGTCGGAGATCTCGGTCATCGTCCTCTCCCACGCCCCGAAGAATCCGTCGTTGTCCTTTTCGCCGTTCTGGTCGAGCAGGAGCTTGTCGTTGCCGTTGAAATAACCGGCAGATACCCTTCCCAGGTTAAAGTCGCCGGCCTTGAACGTCTTGGCGGCCTTACCGTATATTATGTTGTAATTCGTCCTGTCCTCTTTCGTGCCTATGTCATAAGCGCCCACAGCCAGGGCCGGGAAGAACTCCCCGAAAGCGCCTTCCGGTATCCCACCCTTTGCGTTGAAATACATCGGGTAATCGTCCAAATCACCGAGCCCTGTCTTGTGGTCGAAACCTGCCTCAATATTGAACTTTTCGAACGGCAGGACGCCGACGGTAAGGCCTTCGTTCGTTACGGTATCAGGCCTGTTCCCGGCAGAATCCCTCTCTGTAGGCAGGTACATATCGCCCGTGATGTGCATAACTCCATAGGCCTGGACATCCGTGGAAGGGGCCCATATGTGGGTAGTTGCGGTGGCAAAGACCGAAGCGGGTACCGACAGCAGCATGGCAAACAAAGCCGTACTTATATATCTTTTCATCTTTTTTCGCCTCCATTTGACGCATCAGATCAGTCTTGGATTGTACATCGCCTTGATCTTCAGTGACCTGTCGACGCCGATGTCGTCAAATGCCTCGGAACTCGCCCTGCATATCGGGCAGCTCTTCGGGGGCGCTTTACGATGTGTGATATATCCGCACTTAGCGCACCTGTACTTGCCTTTTGGCTCTTCCATTGCTGACTCCGGTTTCTTGTCTTTACACGGGTAAGTATAAGGATGGATGTTAAATCTGTGTTACGGGCAGGTTAAATCTTCGTTTCCTCCCGGCAGGCGATTCACGCAGAGCCGGTTTATGACGCAGATGCTTATGCAATCTGCGAGTAATAAATAAGGCCAAGTGAATTGCCTGTCCGGGAGGATATGGGGATTTTAAGCGATGAATTTGTAGCCGATATTGCGGATCGTCTCTATGAAGGTATGCCTGCGGTCCTCTATCTTGGAACGCAGGCGGCGGATATGGACATCCACCGTGCGGGTGCCGCCGTAGTAGTCATAGCCCCAGATCTTGTCGAGGAGCTGGTCGCGCGAATAAACGCGGCCTTTGTTAGACGCGAGGAACTTAAGGAGCTCGTACTCCTTGAAGGTGAGCTCTATCTTGCTTGCGTTGACCGTCACCTCGTACCTCGAGACGTCTATAACGAGGTCTCCGGCCTTTATAGCGTCCTTGGAATCGGTCGGGATGACCTTCTTCTGCAGTGCCCTTATCCTCGCGACAAGTTCGGACGGGTTGAACGGCTCGAATATGAAATCTCCCACGCCCGGGATGCTGTCGAGCGCCTGCATCCCTCCCTCGGGCAACAGCGCGAAAACAGGCGTCTCCCTGATGAACCTGTCTTTCCTGAACGCGCGGTAGACCGTATACGCGTCAAAAACCTTGGGGGAGGTGAAATCCAGCAGGATGATGTCGGGGCGCCGGGCAAGCGCCTCTTCGTACACCGCCTTCAGGCCGGTATCCCCGGTAAAATAGACCTGGTAGTCGGCTTCCTTGAGCGCTTTGCGCGCGCGTTTGGTGCCCTCATCTTCGATACCGAGAACCAGTATGCCGCTCATAGTTTCACCGCAGTTACCGTTATTCCGTTCTTTCCGGCAAGCTTGATCGTCTCGTCCTTTTCTATTATAAGCGTCTTGTCCGCTTCTATCGCGAGGCATGAGGCCTTCGCTTCGGCCATGGAAACGACCGTCTGCGGCCCTATGACGGGAAGGTCGAACTTCATGCTCTGTTTCGGACGGGCGACCTTTATGACCGTCCCTCCCGGGCCAGCGAGCCGTCCCGCGCGGCATATCATCGCGTCGGTGCCTTCGATATCCTCTACCGCGATGACCGCCTTATCCTTGACGAATATCGAAAGGCCGACGTCGAGCCCCGCGATATCCTTCGCTATCTTCGTCCCGAACCTGATGTCCTCTTCCTGCGCCTGCGAGGGTCCCGGCCCGGCCAGGACGCCTGCCCCGGGAAGCAGGTCCTCTAGGAAGAGCGTCGAATCGAGCAGCTCCACGCCCGCCGATCTCAGGGTCGATGTTATCAGCGATAACAATGTATCGTCTTTCCTGTCCAACGCCCTGACGAGTATCGATTTCATGAGGCCGTCGATCTTGAGCGCCTCGTTGAATATTCGGGATTTTGTTATGCCGCCGGCCATCACGGCTTTCCTGACGCCTTCGGACTTGAATACTTCGAGGACTCTGGAGAGTTCGCCGAGCTTCACCCAGCAGAACTTGTCGGCTATGCCGCCGACTTCGGGTTTCGTCTCGCCTTCTATGCCTACGGCGACGATATATAAGCCCTTTGCCTTGGCGGCTTTCGCGAAAATGACGGGAAAATCGCTTTTTCCTGCGATAAGGCCTATCTTTTCCATCATATTTTACCTGGTAATGCCCCTCTCGGAGGCCCTGATGAACTCGACGAGTTCATCGATCTCCGGGCATTTCGGGACCTCGGCCTTTATCTGCTTTAGAGCGCTCGACGTGCCGAGGCCGGAATTGAATAGTATCTTGAAGGCCTTCTTGAGGTTTGATTTTGACTGCTTCGGGACGCCGGCCCTGTCGAGGCCTATAGTATTTAGCCCGTATATCTTCAACGGGTGCCCGTCGCAGTTCGAGAACGGCACCACGTCCTGCGTCGCTTTAGAGCAGCCGCCTATTATCGCGAGCCGTCCTATGCGCACGAACTGGTGCACGCCGCTGAGGCCCCCAATGACGGCCTTCTCTTCGATGGTAACATAGCCCGCAAGCGCGACACAGTTCGCGAGTATCGCGCCGTCCTTTACGATACAGTCGTGCGCGACGTGCGAATAAGCCATCAGCAGCACATTATTGCCAACGACGGTAGAGGAGTCCTTGTCGGTACCCATGTTGACCGTGACGTATTCGCGTATTATGTTGCCGTCGCCGATCTTGACGAAGCTCCGGTCTCCCTTGAACTTCAGGTCCTGGGTTATCGATCCGATCACGGCGCCGGTGAATATCCTGTTGTTCCTGCCTATGGACGTATAGCCGTCTATGACGGCGTGCGCGCCTATAACGGTCCCGTCGCCGATCTTGACATCGGGGCCGATAAAAGCATAAGGGCCGACTTCAACCGAGCCGGCCAACTCTGCCTTTTTATCTACTATCGCTGTAGGATGGATCTTCATTATGTCCTTTTGCCGCTATTCCGACGCCTCTTCGCCGCCGACAAGCGCGAACATGAATTCGCCCTCGGCCGCGACTTTGCCGTCCACGCTCGCGACCGCCTTTACCTGCAC
>JAKLIT010000059.1 GCA_022709465.1 Candidatus Omnitrophota bacterium
TTCGATATCGGCGCGGGCGATACGGTAAATGTGTCAACCGTCCTCGCCCTCGTGACAGACATGCCTGATACCGGGTTGATAAAACAGGGCAGCGGAACCTTAACTTTAAGCGGCGCCAACACCTATACCGCCGGCACGACTCTTACTGACGGAACGCTGAACATTAATAATGCGACAGCGTTGGGCGGTGCCGCGGGTACTTTTACCATTAATGGCGGCGCAATCGACAGTACAGACGCCGGAGGCGCTGTCACGATGACGAACAACAACCCGATCACGGTAAACAGCGACTTCGCCTTCACGGGCACTCATTCTCTCACTTTTGCCGCAGGCGCAGTAGCGTTTGGATCTGCTACCCGGACAATTACGCTTAATGCCAACAACCTGACCATTGGCGGTGTCATCAGCGGGACCGGGGATACAGTCGGCTTGGCCACGGCCGATGGAGGAGGGCATGCGGGGAAGCTCACCCTGCACGCGGTTAATACCTATACCGGCGCGACTACGATTGGCGCGAACACCACGCTGGCTTTGGATGCATCGGGTACGATCGCAACCAGTTCAGGCGTGGCAAACGCAGGTACATTTACGATCGCGGGAAACAAGACGATCCAGGCGTTGACCGGCGCCGGAGGTACGACTCTGGGCGCAAATACTCTGACCATAGGCGATGCCAACAACCGTTCCTGCGCCTACGCCGGAGTTATCGGTGGTACCGGCGGTATAATCAAAGCAGGTACGGGCAGTCTTGCTTTAAGCGGCGCCAGCACCTATTCCGGCCTTACTACCATCAATGCCGGAACCCTTCAGGTAACCAATGCCAATGCCGTCGGCACAGGCGCTCTTACAAACAATGCCACTCTGGGCGTCGGCACGACCAGCCTTTCAGTTACCGGAGTCTATACGCAGAACGCAAACTCGACTTTGGACCTTACTGCGAATTCCTCATCCAGTTACGGTAATATCATTTCCACGGCTAATGCTGTCGTAGATGCCGGAAGCGCTGTTTCTGTTACAGTTGGCGGCTACCTGCCGAATAAAGCGACTCTTAAGGTAATTGACGCAGCAGGAGGCGCCGGTGTAAATGTCCCGGCGACGATAACATCCAGCAACTCTAAATATGCATTCTTGGGTTCAAGCGTAGACGGCGACTTGATCCTGACCGTAGACCGTTCGGCGACGGGATTCTCGAGCCTTTCCAACAATTCCAATACAAGCGCGGCCGGCGCAGTCCTTGATGATATAACGAATCCATCTCCCGATATGCTTACCGTTTTAGATACGCTTGATTCGATGCCATCGGCCTCGGTTGGTCAATCTCTTGACACCGTTATCCCGGCCGCTGACAGGAGCGTGGTTAACACCAGTGACAACTCTCTTAGCCAGTTCATCGGCACTATTACCGACAGGTTAGAAGAGCTCTTCGCGCGGGCTCATGGCGGAGAGACCGGCGTCTCGACCGGAAGCAAAGCGAAAAAAGAATTCGAGGCCTGGGGCCGCGGCTTCGGCGAATACGCCCACCAGAAGCCCCGAGGTCTAAGTAACGGCTACCATGCCACGATCTGGGGCACGGCCTTAGGCGGTGACATCCCCGCCTTCAACGACAGGGTGCGTTTGGGTATGAGCGGCGGTTACGCGTCATCCGACATAAACTCGAAAGACAACTCCGGCAAGACCGATATCGACAGCTATCAGGGCACGCTCTACGGCGGCTACTCAGACGCTGCGAAGCCCTATTACCTAAATGGCGCTTTCTCTTTCGCGTTCAACCAGTACAAGGGCTCAAGGCAGGTCGCTGTAGGGGAAATTTTAAGGATCGCGAATTCGGATTACGACGGCCAGCAGTACTCGGTATTATTGGACGGCGGATATACGTTCAAAACCGGGAAACTGCTCTTGACCCCGGTAGCCTCGCTTCAATATCTGCGGTTGCACCTTGAGGGTTATACCGAGACCGGCGCCGATGCGCTTAACCTTTCTGTCAAGAGCCAGAATTACGATATGCTCCAGTCAGGACTTGGTATGAAGCTCGAGCGGCCTTTTGAGGTTGCCTGCGGCTCGTTCATCCCCGAGATCCACGCGAAGTGGTTATATGATTTCATCGGCGACAGGCAGGAGACGACCTCGACCTTCTCGGGAGGCGGCGGTTCGTTCGCCACCCAGGGCTTTGACCCCGCGCGCAACGCGTTAGATGTCGGTACGAAACTGGCTCTAGTAACAAAAGACAGCTGGAGCTTTGAGGTTAACTACGATTTCGAATACAAGGAAGACTTCACGTCCCATACAGGATGGGCTGATGTTAGATATAGGTTTTAGATCGATCTGATTAGTCTTATAATACAGCCAGATAAACAAGGAGGGATTAAGATGAAAAGACCGTACGCGGTTTGTTTTCTCGTCCTTATCCTGACCTGCGTCAGCATGTTGTTGCCCGCCGAAGAAACTAATCTGCTTGTCAACCCGGGTTTTGAAAAAACAGATCCTGCCGGATGGAGCCTGTACGGCGACGCTACGTATGATACGCAGACCTTCAGGAGCGGCGAGCAATCCGGCAAGACGTGGGCATGGGATTACGGCGACGGCTTGTTCGAGCAGTACGTCAAGGTGGATCCCGGCACGCAGTATAAGGCGAGCGTTTACGCTTTCAGCAAGCCCGGAGATACGATCTCAGGCGGTTCCGAGGCGTGGATACAGATAGAATGGTATACCGCCGGCGATGTCGCGATAAGCGACCCGGTAAAGAGCCCTTCGCTTACCTCCACGCTCGACAGCTGGACGCTTTTATCGACCCCGGAAGCTACCGCTCCTTCAGGCGCCGCCAAGGCGAAGATCAAGGTGATCATCCAGGCGCCTAAAAAAGAGACCGGCGGTTCCTGCTATTTTGACGACGCTTGTTTCAGCGCGTATTCCCCATAGGATGTTCCGGTAATAGCTGTTGAATATCGCATCAAAGTGGATTATACTCCTTAATAGAATAATCGGAAGGATAATGGCAAACGAAATAAGAAAAATTGCGTTCATCGGAAATTACCTGCCTAGGCGCTGCGGTATCGCGACTTTCACCACGGATATCTGCGAGACCTTTGCCGCATTGAACCCGTCCGTCCAGGTATTCGCGATACCCGTCACGGACACCGAAGAAGGCTACGATTACCCGGAGCGCGTCCGGTTCGAGATAAAGGAACAGAACATAGACTCGTATAAGGCAGCCGCGGACTTCCTGAACCTGAATAACATCGATGTAGTATGCCTCCAGCACGAGTTCGGGATCTTCGGAGGGGAGGCGGGAAGTTATATCCTCGCATTATTGCGCCAGCTGAACATGCCCGTAATAACGACGCTGCATACCGTCCTCAAGAATCCTTCGGCCCGGCAGAAGCGCGTCATGGACGAATTGATCGGCCTGTCCGACAGCGTGATAGTTATGACCCAAAAGGCGGTCGATATCCTGCAGGCGGTCAACGAGATCCAGAAATCAAAGATAAGGCTTGTCCCGCACGGGATACCGGACGTGTCTTTTATCGACCCCAATTTTTACAAGGACCAGTATGGCGTGGAGGGCAAGACAACGATATTGACGTTCGGCCTGCTCTCGCCGCGCAAAGGCATAGAGGTCGTCCTGCGCGCCCTCCCGAAAGTCATAAAGGAACACCCGAACGCGGTATATATAGTCGTCGGCGCGACGCATCCGAACCTGCTGCGGCACGAGGGAGAGGCTTACAGGCTTCTTCTGCAGCGCCTCTGCGATGAGCTCGGCATATCGCGGAATGTAATATTCCATAACCGTTTCGTATCCCCCGAAGAGCTCAAGGAACTGCTTGTGCTGGCCGATATTTACATTACCCCGTACCTTGAAGAGGCGCAGGTCACTTCCGGAACGCTCGCATATTCGTTCGGCGTCGGCAACGCCGTGATCTCCACCCCGTATTGGCACGCGGCCGAACTGCTCGGAGACGGCAGGGGCATCCTCGTGCCGTTCAATGACCCGGAAGCGACCGCGCAGGCGATAACGAGGCTCATCTCGAACGAGAACGAACGCAACGCGATGCGCAAGAACGCATATCTCCTCGGGCGCGATATGATATGGAACAACGTCGGGTCGAAATACGCGATGATATTCGAAGAGGCGAAGACGAAACGCCCGGTAGTCGCGCAGAAGAAGATAACTATGCATCCCCTGGAGCATGAGTACCCCGTACTGCCGGATATAAAGCTCGACCATCTGGTCAGGATGACGGATTCCATAGGGATATTCCAGCATGCCACGTTCAATGTCCCGAACTTCTCCGAGGGATACTGCACGGACGACAATGCGCGCGCATTGATCCTTACCGTCCTGCTCGAGAACCTGGGCTCCATAAATCCGGTCAAGATAAACGACCTGGCAAGCCGCTACCTCGGATTCGTGAAGTACGCATGGGACCCTTCAATAGGACGGTTCAGGAATTTCCTGACATTCCAACGGAATTGGGTCAAAGAGACATCCAGCGAGGACAGCCACGGCAGGGGGATATGGGCAATAGGCACCTGCATCGGGCGGTCCAGGAACGAAGGGTTTGCCCAGATGTCGGTCGAATTTTTTGAAAAGGCCCTTGTCCCTACGGCGTCGTTCACTTCGCCCCGGGCATGGGCTTTCATACTGCTCGGCATACACGAATACTTGCAGCGTTTTACCGGGGACAGGCTCGCGCGCAACTGCCTGCAGACGATAGCGACACGCCTTTATGACCTTTACAAGGCGAACAGGGATGCGGAATGGCTGTGGTTTGAGGAATCGTTGACATACTGTGATGCCAAGCTGCCGCATGCGCTCATTTTGAGCGGGCACGACCTCGACAACGAGGAGATGATGAAGTCCGGTATAGATTCCTTAAGATGGCTCGTTAAGGTACAGACCTCGCCCCGAGGCCATTTCCAGCCGGTGGGCACGGACGGCGAGTACCGCCGCGGCGGGGTGAAACCCACATTTGACCAGCAACCGGTGGAGGCCTATGCCACTGTATCCGCATGCCTCGAGGCATATCGCGTGACAAAGGACAAGATGTGGTATGAGGAGGCCCTGAATGCCTTCCAATGGTTCCTCGGGAGCAACGACCTCGGGATCTCCTTATACGACCCGGTCACCGGAGGTTGCTGTGACGGCCTCCACGTCAACAGGATAAACCGCAACCAGGGCGCAGAATCCACACTTTCGTTCCTTTTGTCGCTTACGGAAATGACGCAGATGGAAAATGTCCTCGAGAGCCTTAAGGAGCCGCTGGAAGAATGATAAAGGACGCAGGCGTATCGATCGCTCCCGACAGCAGGCGCGTCATAATCAGGCCGTATATTCCCGGCAATCAATCGAGGGTGCCTAAGATAATCTCGCGTGTCATGGCGCTCAGCGCGCCTGCCGCGGGAAAAGAGCTTGAGAGGACCATAAAGGATTTTTCGGCGCGGCATTATAATTTCGAAACCATACTCGAGCGCCAATTCGAGGTCGTCCGTTCCCATATGCCTGCAGATTTCGCCCCTACCAAGACACAGAGGCTCCTGATAGGGGCATATTTCATCGGCGAGCGTTCATATGAATCGACCGCCTTGTTCAACCCCTCCATCGTAGCGCATCCGGACCAATCAGGGGTCCCCGAGGGCTCGCTGCGTTTCATCATTTCATTGCGCGCGACGGGTGAAGGGCATATATCCACACTGACATTCCGCTCGGGAGTCGCGGGTCGGGACGGATCCATGGCCATAGACGAAGCTTCGGGCCTCGCATGCATCGCGGAACCGAGACCAAATACGCTATACGATAAGGCATGTTTTTTGCGGAAACTGCATGAGATGGGGCTGGAAAATGATTGTTCCGGCTATGTTACGGGCCCGCTCCAGGACCAGTTCACGATGGGACATCTCGAGGAGAGGGTAAACGGATATATCTCCGGCCACCAGCCGCTGGCGCATACGGATAAGATAACCTGCGAAAAGATCCTTTGGCTTGCCCGTTGCAATTATGAGGCGGACTTCATGTGCGGGTCCCCGCTTTCGGAACGCGTGCTGTTCCCGCTCTCACCGAGCGAGCAGAATGGGATGGAAGACGCGCGTTTCGTGTTTTTCAAGGACGATGACGGGACAGGCAGGTACTACGCAACATACACGGCGTATGACGGAAGGGCGATACTGCCGCAGATCATGGAGACCGAAGATTTCATCCATTTTAAAATGATCACGCTTAACGGAAAGGCGGCGGTCAACAAGGGAATGGCGCTGTTCCCGCGCAGGATAAACGGCCTTTATGCCATGATATCCCGCAACGATAATGAAAGGCTTTTCCTGATGTATTCCGATAACATACATTTCTGGCACGAAGCAGTCCCGATCATGGAGCCCCTATGCCCATGGGAGTTCGTGCAGATAGGGAATTGCGGTTCACCGATAGAGACCGGCCGCGGATGGCTGCTTCTGACCCACGGAGTGGGCCCGATGCGCCAGTATTCGATCGGCGCGGCTTTACTCGACCTCAATGACCCCTCCAAGGTGATAGGGAGGCTGGAAGAGCCGCTTATCCATTGGGAGGACGATACCCGCTCCGGTTATGTCCCGAACGTGGTCTATTCATGCGGCGCTTTGCTTCATGGCGATGCGCTCATCATCCCGTACGCGCTATCCGACCAAAATACGGCTATAGCGCTGGTATCGTTGCGGGAACTTCTTGGCAGGTTGTCCTGACCCCATGAGCAGAAACCTGATAGCTGCAGCCCTATCCCTAGCGCTTGTAATGTTGCCGCAGGCCTGTTGTATTGCAGGCGGCACACTTACCGGGAACCCCGCCCCGGATTTCAAGGTCATATCCGGAGATAACAAGACGCTGACATTGGACGATATTAAAGGCAAGACCGCCGTGTTGTTCTATGAATCGAAGAGCGCCGTGGAACAGAACCGCAAATTGAAGATTGCCCTCAACGAATTTTACGACAGTCAGCCTGAAAGCATAAAAGACGGCATAACCAGGATAGCGGTCATCGATTGCAAGGGCGTGATGTTTGGAGGGGCGTGGAAAAAGAACCTCCGGGACAACTCGGCGAAAGAAGGCATAACTATCTACGGCGACTGGGACGGGAAAATGTCGAAGGATTATATGGTAAAAGAAGGCGCCAGCAACGTCATGATAATAGACAAGGGCGGGACCGTTCGTTATTTCAATTCGGGCAGGATAGAAGACGGCGGTATTGATGCTATAGAGGGATTGCTGAAGGGCCTGGCCGGGGGGAACTGAACCGATGCCCGAAGACAAAAAAACGATTATGGTGGTCGAGGATGAGCCGCTGAACATGAGGCTGACCGTCGACCTGCTTGAAATGAACGGGTTCAGCGTGTTAAGCTGTGTTGACGGATGCAGCGCGGTCAAGACGCTGGAACATAACGTCCCGGACCTTATACTGCTTGATATAAACCTGCCTAAGATGAACGGGTTCGAGGTGCGCAAGAAAATAAGGGAAGACAGCCGGCTGGACAAGGTGAAGGTCATCGCACTCTCCGCCTCGGTCATGAGGGAGGACGAGGAGCGCGTAAGGGCGGCCGGGTTCGACGATTTCATACCGAAGCCGATCGACACCAAAGGTCTTATAAAGAAAATAAAGGATCACTTATCCGGATGAGCGGTCGCGGCTTGGAGATACAATACGAGGACCTGGTAGAGAACGCGAACAGCATCATATTGCGCATGGATATGAAGGGCAATGTCACGTATTTTAACAGGTATGCCGAGGATTTTTTCGGGTACAAGCGGGAAGATATAATAGGCAAGAACGTCGTCGGCACGATAGTCGCCCCAACGGATACGTCCGGGCGAGACCTGAAGGCGATGATAGACGATATGGCGCTCCATCCTTCGAGCTACGTCAATAACGAGAACGAGAACGTGCAGCGCAGCGGAGCGCGCGTATGGATAGCGTGGACCAATAAGTCTATCCTCGACGAGGACGGGCGCGTCAGGGAGATATTCTGCATAGGCAACAACATAACCCGGCTAAAGCAGGCGGAAGAGGAGATACT
>JAKLIT010000006.1 GCA_022709465.1 Candidatus Omnitrophota bacterium
CCTCCCTCGAGCGCGCCGCCTTTCATCATCCGCGAACCGAAAACCGCGTCGGCACGCCCCGAAAGTATCGGCTCAACCAGATGGGGAATGATCTTCGGGTCATATTGGTAATCAGGATGGACCATTATTACGATGTCGGAGCCGGACTCAAGCGCCTTCTCATAACAGGTCTTCTGGTTGCCGCCGTATCCCTTCCTCTTCCCGTGCCTGAAAACCTTCAGGCCCAGCTTCTCCGCGATCTCCGGGGTGTTGTCGCCGCTCGCGTCATCCACGAGTATTATTTCGTTAACCGTCTCCCTCGGTATGTCGGCAACTGTCCTTTCGAGCGTGCCCGATGCGTTATAAGCCGGCAGGACCGCCGTTATCTTCGCGCTGCCCTTGCGGTCCGCATACGCCGGCTTCTCGAGCTCGTCGAGATACTCGAGCCTGCGCGCCTTCCTTGAGAATACCTCGAGCTGGTCGCCCAGGTCGACGCGGATCACCTTATCCGCGAGCCGCTTATTTCCCAGGAACAATGAGGCGATCCTGTAAAGCAAAGGGCTCCTGCCTTTCAGGCCTTCCAACAGGTAACCTATCGTGAAATACCGCGAATGCCCGCGCACGCTTACAGGAACAAATCCAGCGTCGTTGAGCATCCTCGTGAGCGTCTTCCTCGTGAAATAGTACAGGTGGGATTCCTTGACCCCCCACCAGCGCGCTTTCAACAGCTTGCTCGCCGGGCTGTCTATATCCGGAGTGCTTACGCAGAGTATTCCGTCGGGTTTCAGCGCGCGCCTGATCTCATTTAGAATACCCCTGGGATCTGAAAGATGTTCTATCGTATCGTTCAGTACGATCGCGTCAAAATAATTATCGGGATAACCCGCATCGCGGAAGACGCCCCCGAAAACGTTATCGAGCCCGAGTTTCTCCTTCGCGTAATCCGCCGCCCATTTCGACGGCTCTACGCCGTAGGCATCCCAGCCCCTGCTGCGTGCCTCGTAAAGGAAAAAACCCGCCGCGCAACCAATATCAAGCAAGCGTCCGCCCTTCCTCATCTTCTTCAGGGTATTCAGTGTAGAACCTGCCGCTAGGCGCCGGCCCTTCTGCTCCTTCGTATACAGGTCATCGTGCATTCCGGCATAGAGCCCCATCACTATTTCTTCGGAAGGCCTCGGGTTGGCGTAGATAAGGCCGCACTTCCTGCACCTTACCAGGGTTACCGCCCCGTCATCACCGTGGTCGGTGATCTTATACCCCTGCGCCGCGCGCGTCCTGCGACAGGCGCTGTCATGCGGCCGGCCCTTGGGGCCGTACACGTACGAATAGCTGTTCGAACCGCAAAGGTTACATGCTGTCCCGACGAGACCGCTTTCGTTCATATCCTCGGCCTTTCCTTTAACACCCTTACCGATATGTCCAGCGCGTTCTTTTCTATGAACGCTCTCCTGAAATAACCGTAATCAGCGAATGCCGCTGCCAGCACCGCCGCTGCCATTGCCAGGGCCACGGCCCTCAACGCGTTCCCGCCTACCTTCGACTTGAAATATCCATAAATATACCAGGCGCCCATCCCGCCGACGAGGTAGAATAGCGCGAATACCGGGCTTATATACCTGAGGTTCTGGCAGTACGGGGCTATCACGGCCACGGACGCGAATGACAGCAATATAAATATCGAGCCGGACGCTATCTCCCGCGTAACGGCCTCGTTTTTCCTTCGAGCAATAAAGAAAGCTATGCCTGCCAGGCAGAAAACCGTATTCAACGGGCTTATAGTGAAGAGCGCTAACAAGATATTATACCACGGCCCTGTCTGGTATTCGACCGCGTATGCGTTCACAGGCATCCCGTCCCTAATATGCATCATGACGCCAATAAGATTGGACGGCCCGCCGGCCGCGAACGACAAAAGCGCGAAACTGCATATAGCACCTGCAGCTATAGCCGCAAAAAGCTTCAGCGCCTCTGCTGCGCGTTTCTGCCTGTACAGGAAATAAAAGAGCCATGCTATGCAGAGCGCGTAGAATACCGCGCCGGATTCCTTTATCAGCATATAATAACTGCCGAGCACCACGAACAGCGCGCTCCAGGGCGCTTTTCCTTTATTGCTGATGACCTCCGATGCGGCGTATACGAGCAAGAAACCGAGGCCTCCGAAGACCGCGTCCTGCCACGCCCTCCTCGAGATCGCTATGTCCATAGCCGACGCGCCCATCGCCAGCACGGCATAGAGCGCTATCCATCCGTTGAAGTATTTCAGGGCGAATGCCGCGAGGAACATCAGCGTCAATATGCTGAATACCAGCGAAAGGTATGAGCCTGCCCTCTCGTCATGGATCCCGGTCAGCTCCATGAAATACGACAACGGCCACAGGTATCCTATCCTCGTCGGAGGCGGAAGCTTCCAGAGCTCCTTGTCTTTATTATAAGACGCCAGCAATGCGCCCATCGCGTCGCCTTTGTATTCTACTATCACGTTCGACTGCCAGGTATATATCGCTTCATCCGGGCTCCTGACGGTGACATTATCATGGTTGTAGATCCTCAGGACTATGCCCGCCGCCAGGGCCGCGATTATCATCAATCCTGCGATCCGGGATGCCTTCATATCTTCTCCTTCCTGAGCTTTGCCATGAAAAAACCTTCCATATATTCGTTAGGGAGCACGCGCATAGCCATGCCCATCTCCTTAGTGAACTGCTTGCCTCCCCACGACGAAATGCCGCGTGTCTTGTTCGGAAGCGGCATATCCGCGGGCAACAGCCGCAGCCCCTCGAATTTCTTCAGCGCCCAGTCGACGACCTCCTCGTTCTCTTCCGGTGAGAACGTGCATGTCGAATAGACAAGCTCTCCGCCTTCCTTCAGCGCGCTCACGCCCGAATATATCAACACCTTCTGCGTATGGGAAAGCTCCCTGACCCTCTTCTGGTTCCACGGCTTGAACGACCTCGGGTCCCTCATATAGAAAAGCGCCTCCCCCGAACACGGCGCGTCGACGAGCACCTTGTCGAAATAGCCCGGGTATCTCCTGCCCGTCTCGAGGCCGTCCTCCATCAGCGTCTTCGCGAAATCTACTCCCTGTATCCTCAGCGTCGCGAGGAGTTTCTCGTATCGTATCTCAAGCTTTTCGACCGCAACAAGCTCTATCTCCCTGCCGGCCAGCGATGCGATCTCACTTGTCTTCGCTCCCGGTGCGGCGCAGAGGTCGAGTATCTTCTCGCCCGACTTCGGGTCGAGAAGTATCGGCGGCAGCATGCTCGAGACGTTCTGCATGTATATTTTACCATCAATATACGCCGGGCTCTTCTGTAATTCCTTGTTCTCCGACCTGAGGATAAAACTGCCTTTCGGCCAATGCAGTTCGCGGTACTTTATCCCCTGGCGGTCGAGGTCTTCTTTCAGCCCGGGCAGTGACGCCTTAAGGTAGTTTATCCTGAATGTCTGTACTTTCTTATGGAGGAACGTCTCGCAGATCTTGGGGAATACGGAAGGATATACCGCCTTCAACTTTTCTGTGAATTCTTCGGGAAGCTCGTTGAATACGGCTTTCATCTGTCTTTTGTTTTCGCGGCTTTCGGCCTCTGCCTCGCTATCTCATAACAAAATACGGCCGAGGCCATGGCAACGTTGAACGACAGCGCTGCGCCTCGCATCGGAAGCGTTACTTTCATCTCGAGGTGCTTTTCCACGCCGTGGTGTATCCCCTTTCCTTCCGAGCCCATCACTATGCATAGCGGGAACGGGAGCGAGACATTCGTCAGGTCATCTCCGCCCTCGACCACCGCGCCGGCGGCCCAGTACCCGGCCTTCTTCGCGTGTATCAGCGCGTTCGTCAGGTTATTTATCCTGCAGATAGGGACATAATTGTCGCCGCCGGAGGCCACGCTCAATACCGTCTCGTTGACCTCGCACGCGCCGCGCTCGGGTATCACTATGCCGAAACCGCCGAAACACGCCGCTATCCTGATTATCGCGCCGAGGTTTTGCGGGTCTGTCACTTCGTCGAGCATTATGAACGAGAGCTTTTCGCCCTCGGGGTTGCTTACAAGCGCCTCGAACGACGAGTACCTGAACGGGTCTATCTCCGCGATAATGCCCTGCAGGCGTTCGGTCCGCTTCATCTTCAACATCTCTTTTTCCGATGCCTTCTGCACCGGGATCCTGCGCGCCTTGATGAGCTCGAGTGCCGTCGGGTCATCGAAATCCTCGGCGATGATCACCTTCCTGACCCCCCTCATGTTCGCCCTGAGCCTTTCGATGACCGCGTTCTTTCCGTAAAGCAGCATCGGGCTATTTTGAGCCATCTTTATCCTCCTGTTCGCCGCCTATCTTCGCTTCAACGTCAATCACATCACGACGGCCGTTGGAATGGTATACTTTGAACTTGCCTCGCGGGCTGACCATGAGGTTCAACATAAAGCTTATTATGCTGAAGCAAAGCGCTCCCCAGAACGCCGCGCCAAAATCCGCTATCACGAAACCCTCTACGACCCATGATACTATGTAAAAAAAGAAACCGTTCATGAAGAGCGTAAATATCCCGAACGAAAATATCGTCAGCGGCAGCGTCAGCGCGAAAACAACCGGCCTCAGCGTTGCGTTGATAAGCCCGAGGACGAGGGCGGCCAGCACTGTCGCGAGACGGCTTTCCGAATGTATGCCCGGCACGATGCTTATCACAAGTATCATCGCGGCGATATTGACTATCCACGTAATGACGAAACCCCTCAAAAGCGCCTCCTATTTTATCTGTATCGAGAGCAGGAATATGTCATCGCTCTGCTCGCCGTTCTGGAACTCCCTGAGCTCTTCCATCAGCTTTTCGTTGAAATCCGCCACGTACAGCGCGCCGTGCTGCCTGACGAACTCCTCGAACCTCTTGTTCCCGTACATCTCCCCTGACGGGGCTTTCGCCTCTATTATGCCGTCGGTAAAGAGGAATATCTTGTCGCCCTTCTCGAAATCGATCGTCATCTGGTAGACGCCGCCCTCATCCATCCCTATGCCCATAAGGAATGTCTGCGACTCCATGTATATTATCTTGTTGTCGGACTTCCTGTAGAGTATCTGTGGCGGATGCCCGAAATTCGAATATATAAGTTTCCTCTCCTTGAAATCGAGCATGCCTCCGAACGCGCTGAGGAATATGCTCATCTTGCCGAAATCCGCCTTGATGAACGCCTCGAGGCGCTTGAGCATCGTCCCCGGGTCGAACTTCATCCGAAGCAATTCCTCTATTTCGGTATGCAGCCTGTTGACGAGCAGCGCCGCCGATACGCCGTGGCCGGTGATGTCGGCTATCATGAAGACGAGCTTGTCCTTCTCGATGAACTGGAATTTCGCGTAATCGCCTCCCATATAGAGCATCGGCTTGTAATCAACCGCTATGTCCACCAGGTCGGTCTTGACCGACTTCGGCATGAGCCCGCTGTGGATCTTGTTGGCTATCTCGAGTTCCTCGACCATTATCTTGCTCTTCTCCTCGATCTCCTTCTTCAGCACAAAATCCTTCTGCCTCATTATCTCTTCGCTCTTCTTGACCACCATGCATATTATCGAGGACGTCACGAGCAGTGTTATATTGATCCCGAATATCTCATAGTTCACGTATGCGTTCGACATCTCGTATACGCCGATGAAGCAGGCCAGCGTATAGATGCCGAGGACGGCCGTCTCCGCCATGTTCCACGGCAGCAGCAGCACGCTCGCGAACAATGCGATCAGTACCAGCGTTATCCCGAGGTTGGCTATCACGTCTGGATGCGCGGCCGCGGCAAGGATCGCTATCGAAATGAGGAAAACGCTGAAGAGAAAACCCCTCGCCTTGAATATGAAAAGGTGCCTCCTGAACTTCCCCGAAAACAATATGACAAAGGCGAGGAGCGTTCCGCCGGCGATACCGGGCATGTCCTTCGCACTCAGCAGCCTGCGGAACCAGAAGCTCGCGAGCACGATCTCGACGAAGAAAGCGCTTATCACGATATAGCAAAAGAGGTTTATGCGCTGGTTGAACATACGCCTCAGTTCGTTCTTATACTCTTCCCTGAACCGTTCAGGTATCATATGCTGCCTTTCAGTTGTCCAGCGTCGTTATTTCTACGACCGGCGAACCCAGCGACCCCTCGAGCCCCCTGAACTTCAGCCATTTGTGCGGCGGCTCGCAGGAATACCACGAATAATTCCTCGGGATGAACGCCTTCGCCGGGCTCAGGATGCCGATGTTCGGGTCTATGCACACCTTGAACGCGTCCCGTTCGCGGCCGTTCACCGTTATCTTCTCCCTTCCGACGACCTTCACCGTTATGCTGTAAAGCGCCGGCTCGCCGTTGACGAGGCTGACGGTCATCCGTTTCCCGCCCGCCGCGAGCATTGACCTGACATACGTGCCGGTAAGCATGCTGTTTGTCACGCTCCCGTTATATTTGAAGGTCGCGCTGCGTTCCTTTTCCTTCACGATATCCTTAACCGTGCACTTTACCGAACCGCAGGACGGGTCATACTCCTGCCGCTCCTCGAATATCTTCTCGCCCGCGGACGAGAAGACCTCCCTGCTCATCATCAGCGGCCTTATACCGTCCTTTCCGTCCCGGTATTCCGCCCGAGATTTACAGACGGTCTCGCCCTCGAACCCGTAATGGGTCCCTTTGCTTTCTTCCGTTATTACGCAGGTATCAGGGGAAATCCGGGCCAGCGTATCCGATGCCTCCCACAATACCTTTCCGGAAAGGTCCGCGCACCTGTGGCGCGTCACGACGCTTTCCCCGGCGCTTAAGGCATATACCGGGAGCAACGCGCAGCACGCGAATATCGCGGCCAGCGCCTTCCTCACTCCGTTATCTCCGCCTCGAGCTTGTCTATGAGGTCCTTGATATCCTTTATGGTGGAGGCGGGAAGCAGCTTCGCCATTTCGATATCATTTTTCAGGCCTTTGAGCGTCGCGACGACGCGGCGTATCGCGGAGGACTTTCTCCTGTCCCTCGCCTCCTGCGGGTCGAGGTCTTCCCTCTGCCTTATAAGCGCGGTCAGGTCTTTCTTGACCTCGCGGAAATCCTTGCCTTTCTCGAAGACGTTCTTCTTCAGCGACTCGTAACCGTCCTCGCCGAGCTCTTTCTTGTTCTTCGCCATGCGCAGCAGGTTGACCGCCTCGTAACTCGGCACGCTCGCAGCCTCGGAAGGGTCGTCGTCGCCCTTCTTCAAGTACTGCGGCTCCTCCTTTTCGAGGAAATAGTACGAACGCAGCAGCTTCATCGCCGTGTCTTTCCTTATACCGATCTCCTTTGCCGAATAGGCCTCGAATGTAAGGTAGCCCCAGTCCTTATACATCTTGTCCTTCCATACCGCGTAAAGGGACTGTCCGAGATCTATCCACGAGGTCTTGAACTGCATCACGTTGCGCAGGACACGGTACCTGAGGGAACCCTCGTCGAGCCCCTCCATCTTCTTCTCTATGTTCTGTATCGCCTTCGATTTCATATTCCGGATTCTCCCGTCCAGCAATAGAGGCAAAGCCTGTCCTTGGGCAGGCCGATCGCCTTTACCATGTCATCGAGCAGCTGGTACCTAAGCGTCGTCACGCCGAGGTCCTTGCGTATCCATTCGACCATCGCCTTGTGCTTTTCGGTTTTCGGGTCGATATACTCCGAGACATCCTCGACGTCGCTTCCTTCCAGCACTTTTATCGCTTTTCTCGCCGCTAGCTCATGTATGCTGCGGGTCGACAGGCAGTATTTGCACGGGAACATCAGCGGAGGGCATGCCGGCCTCACGTGCACCTCTTTAGCGCCGTTGTCCCAGAGCTTGTTGACCGTAAAATTCTTCAGCTGCGTGCCCCTGACTATGGAATCCTCGCAGAGCACTATCCTGCTGCCGTTTATTATCTCCTTTATCGGGACAAGTTTCATCCTCGCTATAAGGTCGCGGGTCTTCTGCGACGGCGGCGTATAACTCCTGCCGTACCCGGGCGAATATTTCACGAGCGGGCGCCTGAACGGTTTCTTCGATTCCATCGCGTAACCGAGCGCGTGCGCCGATCCGGAATCCGGCACGCCCGACACCACATCGACCTCGATGTCCTTATCATGCTTCGCCAGGCACCTTCCGCACCTCTCCCTTACGATCTCGGTATTTATCCCTTCGTAATCCGACGCGGGGAACCCCGAATATATCCACAGGAACGCGCATATCCGGTTCGTCTTCCCTCCGGGTTTCCTCTGGACCATCCCTTCCTCGTTGAGCAGGACTATCTCGCCCGGTTCGAGGTATTTGACCGTCTGGAACTCGAGGTTCGGGAACGCGGCCGTCTCCGTCGCGGCGGCCCACGCGTCCATCCTTTTGCCGATGATGACCGGCGTATACCCGAACCTGTCGCGCGCGGCGTAGACGCCGTCATTATTGAGTAGCAGCAGCGAACATGAGCCCTCTATCTTCTGCCACATCTTCTGTATCCCGTCGAGCAGGTTATCGCCCTGGACTATCATCTTCGCTATCAGTTCGGTCACGTTGACATTACCTTTCGTGACCTCGCTGAATGACGTGCCCTTCTTGAGCATCTCCTGCATCAGTTCTTCGGTATTCTCTATGAGGCCGTACGTCACGAGGCAGAAAGGGCCGAACCTCGAATTCAGGTATATCGGCTGCTCGTCATAGGAGCTTATTACGCCGATTCCCTTATTGCCTTTCATCCTGCGGCAGTCGTCGAAGAACTTCGACTTGAACTGGCTCTGGCTTATGCTGTGTATCTGCCTCGTAAACGTCTCGCCGAGGACGGCCATGCCGCCGAACTCCGTCCCGAGATGCGAATGGTAATCCGTCCCGTATAGAAGCGTCTCCGCGCAATCCCCTTTTGAAACCACACCGAAAAATCCGCTCATCTTTCCCCCTGGATGTTATGCTTCCTGCGTTATGATTCGAATAAGCTCTTTGTGGCGAAATCCGGCTCGCTCGTGAGGTTGACGCCGAGCTTCCTTAACCCCGCCTCGTCTCCCGGCGTCGGTATATGCGTAAGGTGCACCTCGCACCCGTGAAGTTCCTGCAGTTTTTCCATCGCGCCCTGCGCGGCCGGGTTCGTCGTCGCGCTGATACTGAGCGCTATCAACGCCTCCTCAAGGTCCAAACTTACGGTTTTGTATTTTAATACGTCCTTCTTGAGGTTCTTTATTGAGTCGATGATATTCGGCGAAAGCAGGTGAATCTTATCGGGGATGCCCGCGAGTTTCTTGATGGAATTGAATACGAGGCTCGAGGTCGCGTGCATCAGCGGGGAGTTCTTCCCGGTAATTATCGTCCCGTCTGAAAGCTCTATCGCGGCGCCGCAATATACGCCGTCGTTCCCCTTCTCCTTCTGCCTGCATTCGTCGGCCGCTTTCCTTGCGGGGAGCACGACGCTTCGGTCTTCCGCCTTGACACCGACCTCCTCCATCAGCAGCTGTACCCTCTGCTCTGTTTCTTTATCCTCAAAACCCATGGCGTATTCGCAGGCGTACCTGAAGTACCTGCGTATTATCTCCTGTTTCGCCGCTTCCTTTACCGCCTCATCGTCGGTTATGCCGAATCCCGCGCGGTTGACTCCCATGTCGGTCGGGGACTTGTATACGGAGCCCTCTCCCATTATCTTCTCAAGGATCCTCTTTATTACGGGGAATACCTCGACATCGCGGTTATAATTTACCGTCTTCTCGTTATGCGCCTCGAGGTGGAACGGGTCTATCATGTTGAAATCCTTGATATCGGCGGTCGCCGCCTCATAAGCGACGTTGACCGGGTGCTTGAGCGGCATGTTCCATATCGGGAACGTCTCGAACTTGGCGTACCCGGAATTCACGCCCTTCTTATGGTCATGGTAGAGCTGCGACAGGCACGTCGCGAGCTTCCCGCTCCCCGGCCCCGGGCCTGTAACGATCACGAGCGGGTTCTTCGTCTTTATGTATTCGTTCGCCCCGTAGCCTTCATCGCTTACGATGAGGTCGACATCGGTCGGGTATCCCTTCGTGAAGCTGTGCGTATAAACCTTTATGCCGCGGCGCTCGAGCTTGTTCTTGAATATCCTCGCGGCGGGCTGGTTATCGAAACGCGTTATCACGACCGCCAGCACTTCTATGCCCCAGTCCCTGAGGTCGTCTATCAGCTTCATCGCGTCCACATCGTACGTGATCCCGAAATCCGCCCTTACCTTCTTGCGCTCGATGTCGCCGGCGTATATGCATAATATTATATCGGCCTTGCCCTTCAGCTTCTGGAACAGGCGCATCTTCACGTTCGGGTCGAACCCCGGGAGCACCCTTGACGCGTGGTAGTCGTAAAGCAGTTTCCCCCCGAATTCAAGGTAGAGCTTGTTTCCGAACCTGCCGACCCTCTCGAGTATCGCTGCTGACTGTTCCCTCAGGTACTTCTCGTTGTCAAAACCGGGCTTCTTCATCTATGCTGGCTCCTTGTTGTCCGTTACCTCCTGAGCAGGAAAACCGCGAGGATCACGGCGCTGAAGACGAACCTGTAAACTATGAACGCGTTGAATGAATGTTTTTTCACGAAACCAAGCAGGCCTTTTATCGCGAGGAACCCCGTAACGGCGGATACGAGGAAACCCGCCAGCAGCGGCATCTCCTGCCCGCCCGAGGCAATGTCCCCGATATCCTTGAGCTTCAACAGGACCGCCCCTAAAATTATCGGCGCAGAGAGCATGAACGAGAACTTCGCCGCGGATTCCCTGTCGAATTTCAGGCCCATACCGGAAGCCATCGTTATGCCGGACCTCGACACGCCGGGAATTATGGCAAGCGCCTGCGATAATCCTATGATAACGGAATCGAGCAGGTTCAGCGACCTTAAGCTGCGCGATTTCCAAACGAACCTGTCTATGGCGTAGAATAGCGCGGCAAAAACGCTCATTGTTAGCGCGATCAACAGCGGAGACCTGAACGCCGTCTCGGCCTTGGCCTCGAGAAGCTTGCCTATCAGCGCTCCCGGCACGCTGGCAACGGCTATATACCATAGCATCCGGCTCTTAATTATTCCGACCCAGTCCTTCCAAAAATACGCTATAACGGCAAAAAGGGTACCGGCATGCAGCGCGACGTCGAATGAAAGGCTGTGGTCCTGCCATCCGAAAAGCCATGGGAAGACGATCAGGTGCGCCGAACTGCTTATAGGCAGGAACTCCCCGAACCCCTGGACGAGGCCGAGGACGACCGCCTGGAATAAATTCATATATCTCCGCCTGTGGCCTTATTTGCTGCTGTACTTCTCGGCCATGTCTCCGATTACGGGCAACTTGAACGTTTCGCCCGAGAATGATTTTATTATCAGTACGATCCAAAGCACGAGGAAAAGCAGGCCGGCAATAGGTATGAGGAACGCGCCGACGATCGTTATCGCGAGGACCACCATCACAACTATCCATGCTACCGAGAAGAGTATCGACTGCATCGCATGGAACTTCACGAACTTGTTCTCCTTCTCGATAAGGAAGAAGATTAGCCCAGAAATCCAATGGAACACATAAGACAACGCCGCGGCGAGATTCGCGTCCATGCCGATTGTCGTCTTACCGAGGTCTTTCGTTTCAGCCATCACAACCTCCTTTTTTTACCCGACGATCGCGTTTAACAACAATAATGCTATGAAGCCCGCTATCGCGGAGAACGTCGCCGCTATCTCATTCCCGTGGCTGTGGCATTCCGGGATTATCTCGTCGAATGTCACATACAGCATAGCTCCTCCCGCAAACGCGAGCCCGAACGGCAGCACCGATTGCGAGAACCCGAATAATATTATACCAAAAAATGCGGCTATTGGCTCTGCAATTCCCGAAAGAGTCGCTAGCCCGAGGCATTTAAGCCTCGAGAGCCCTGCCTGCCTCAGCGGCGCCGCGACGACAAGGCCCTCAGGCATGTTCTGCAGCGCTATCGCTATTGCAAGGACAAGCCCGAGCTTCGGCGAAGCTAGGTATCCCACGCCGACCGACAGCCCCTCCGGCAGGTTGTGCATCGTGATAGCGACCATCATCAGGATGCCGCTCTTCATTTTTATGTGCATCGGCCTGTCTTTGAAATGAGGGTACCAGTTATGCAGGTGCGGCACAGATTTCTCAACGAGGAAAAGGAAGATTGCGGCCGACACTATCCCGATCACCGTCTGGCCAAGGCTCCCTATATGCGTAGAGGGCTCTATAAGGTTAAAGCAAGCCGTGGCTATCATTATGCCCGCAGAGAAACCGAGGAGCGTGTCGTAAAGCTTATGCGATATTTTTTCCGTAAGCAACACGGGTATGGCGCCGAGGCCCGTAAAACAGCTTGCTATAAAAGACGCCAGCAGGGCTTCCTTCAACGTTTTCTCCCGCTATTTAAAACCCCCGATAACGCGGCTTCATCACCCATAAGCGCGCCCTTATCCTTCGACACATCCACGCCTTCCTTGATCATATTCACGAGGGACGAGACCCCTGTTTTCTCTCCTATTATGATGGCTCCCACGAGCTTGCCATCCTTAATTACGCATTTCCTGTAGGTGCCCTTTGCCGCGTCTCTCTTCGACAGGGACTCATACCCTTCGCCTTCCGGGTTCACGGTCCCCATCGATGTCACGTCTATGCCGACCACCTTCAGCGTCGCCTGGAAGGTCGTCCCCTTATATTCGACGGGAACGCCCGTCATGTTCGATGCCGCCGCAAGCCCCTGTTCGAGCGCGGCCGGTATTATGCCGTAGACCGTCCCGTTGAATTCGGCGCAATCACCCGCGGCGAACACATCCGGGCAGTTTGTCCGCATGTTGCAGTCCACGATCATGCCCTTCTGTACGCCGACGCCGCAGCTCTTCGCGAGCGCGGTATTCGGCCTGACACCCGCAGCCGCTATGAACAAGTCTGCGTCCACGCTGTCACAACCGGACTGCAATTTAACCTCAATACCTATCTTCTCTACGAAATATTTTATCAGCGCGGCTCCTTCCTCATCGAGCTGCCTCGGAAGCAACCGCGAGTTATGCTCTATCACGGAGACTTTCATGCCGCGTTCCGTGAGCGCTTTCGCGGTCTCAAGCCCGAGAAGGCCGCCGCCTATGACCGCCGCCTTCTTCTTGTCCCTAGCGAAAGAGCGGATCTTAAGCACATCGGAGATGTTCCTGTAGGTGAATACCTCTCCAGGGGGAACTCCTTCGATAGGCGGTACAAACGGTGACGCCCCGGTCGTCAGCAGGAGCTTATCGTAATCAGACGTCCCGGACTTCGCCGCTATTATCTTCTTTGAGGCGGTATCTATGCCCGTTACCCTATCGCCGAGAGATACGCGTATTCCCCTCTTCTTATACCATTCGTCATTATAGGGGAACATGCCGTCAAGCGTTATCGATTCGGAAAGCAGCCTGTCAAGCAGGGGCCTCGGGTAGTAATTATATTCCTCGTCCGTAAAGACCGTTATCGAGGCGCGCGGAACTTTCTCCGATATGTATTTCGCGGCAGTTATGCCCGCGACCCCGTTGCCTACGATGGCTATCTTCATACAGGCCCCGGATATCAGATCTTTTCGAACATGTCTTTGCCCACCCCGCAGTCGGGGCAGACCCAGGAATCCGGAAGTTTCTCGAAGGGAGTGCCGGGCGCGATGTTCTGCGTCGAGTCACCGGCGGCCGGGTCATAGATATATCCGCAAACCGTACAGCGATATTTGCTCATCACATCCTCCTTATTCAGGCGATCTTCTTAGCGAGTTCCGCGCCAAAATTCCTGCAGAGCGCCAGCTCCTGCGCGTTGGGCACATACTTGGCGGATACCGGCGGCATCGCCGGCTCCATCCCGCCTTCTTTCAATATCCCCTCTATCTCCGCGACGGCGCCTCCGGCCCAACCGTATGAGCCGAATGCCGCGGTGATCCTTCCCTTCGGCTTGAAACCTTTCAGCAGTTCAAGGAACGACGCGATCGACGGCAGCATGTCGTTATCATGCGTCGACGACCCTATTACGAACGCCTTGGCGTCAAGCATCTGGTAGGCGACCTCTGTCCTGTCCGAAAGCGCTATGTCGAAAAGTTTCACGCCGACCCCGGCTTCCGTAAGGCCGTCCGCTATCGCCCTCGCCATCCTGCCGGTCGATCCCCACATCGTCTCGTATACGATGACCGCCTTGCGTTTCGTCTCGTTCTTCGTCCAGGAGACGTAGGCGCCGACCGCCTTCGCCGGGTCTTTGCGCCATATGATGCCGTGGCTCGGGGCTATCATCTTTATCGAAAGCCCCATCTTCTGTATCTCTTCTATCTTCCTCGCTATGATCCCGCCAAGCGGCCACAGTATGTTCGCGTAATATTTCGCCGCCTCTTCCATCAACTCGCATTGGTCGACCTCATCGTCGAACCTCTCCGACGTCGCGTAATGTTGGCCGAACGCGTCATTCGGGAATAGCAGCTCTTCCTCGGCGCAATACGTGAACATGCTGTCCGGCCAGTGTATCATCGGCGCTTCTATGAACATGAGCGTCCTCTTGCCGATGTTCAGTTTGTCGCCGGTCTTGACCGCCTTGAAGTCCCAATTCCCGTAATAGTGCTTCTGGAGCCCTTCCCCGCATTTAGCGGTCCCGTAAAGTTTCGCGGCGGGGCAAAGCTTCAGGAGTTCAGGCAGGGCGCCCGAATGGTCGGGCTCTATGTGGTTTACGACGATATTCTCTATCTTCTCTACCGGCGCTATCTCGCGGATCTTCCCGATAAGCTCTCCCGCGTACGGCCCGTATACGCCGTCTATAAGCGTGACCTTATCGTCTATTATCAGGTAGGAATTGTAGGTTGTGCCCCTTGCCGTGGAATACGTATGTCCGTGGAAGGTCCTGACGTTCCAGTCGACGGCGCCTACCCAGTATATGCCTTTCTTAACCTCGACAGCGGCCATATCCCTGTCTCCTTCGGTTAGCCTTCCATCACCCTTCCTTCCGTCTTGACGAACCACGAGACGGAATCCGAAAGCATCGTCAGCGCTTCCTCGAGCAGCTCGTAATGGCGCTCCTCTTCCTTCTTTAAGCTGTTATAGAACACCTTCGCGATCCTTATGCCTGTCTCTTTCGACTGCTTATCGTAATAGTCGTAGCTCTTCGTCTCCTTCTTCATCGCTATCTCTATCGCCTTGATGTTCGAAGGGTCGGCCTTCAGTTTCCTGATCTCCGCCTTTGAAAGATGCCTGAACACGAGCGAGAGCTTCTTCTTCGACTGCCTGCTTATTGTCCCCTCGAAATCGCCCCAGTCCTTCTCATGCTTAAGGCCTTCGCTTATCTCCTTGATCCGGTCGATATGCATGAGTTCCTGGTCGGCAAGTGAAACGAGCAGTTTCTTCGCTATAACGTTCTTCGCGGTCTTCGACGCCTTAAGATAGAATTTCCTTCCGTCGAGTTCCATCTTTATTGCGGACTCGAGTATCCTTATGTCTCTTACGGGCATAGTTATCTCCTTATTTGTATTAGCGGTGCAAAAGCGGTTAGGATCGCCTGCTGTCAACCGTACCTGTAGAGGATGCCGAATCCGCCCTGCGGGTAGTTCCAGTCAACGTTCTGGAATTCATCGCAGATGACACGGCAAGTGCCGCATTCGAGACATCCGTCTACGTTGACTTCGGCGACACCCTTGTCGTTGATCTTCCAGCAGTCCGAAGGGCATCCGATGGAGCACTGTTTCTTCGCGCACTTAAGGCAAAGGTCCTTGTCCTTTACCTTGATATGGGGTTCCGGCCCCAGTTTGAACCTGTTCACGAACAGCTTATCTTCGATCCTCGTCATCTCTTCCTCCCACCGTATTATCGCACATTACCAAATTCCGTTCAAGGGGCTTTAACCTTAAAACCGCACAATTCCATCCATGACTTCACGCACTGGTTCCGCATGAAAATGTCCCATACCATCCCGGTCCTGTACTTCTCTATCATCAGGACCGTCACGCCCTGGTCTATCCCAATATAATTATTGCTGAACCAGTTCTTGTCGATATTATACCCGGCCTTAAAACCGTACTCCCCGTATACGCTGCTGCCGTGCCTGTCGTATATCTTCTTCAGCGACTTCAGGGAGAGTTCGGGCACCAACGGCATAGACGCCGCCATTCCGTAAGGGTTGATGGTACCGTCCTGGACAACTTTTTCCGCGGGCATCGCGCCGTATCCCTTGTAGCCGCCGGGCCCGTCCCCCGCCGTAAGGCCCCATCCGTCCTCGCCGTATCCTTTATGGGAACGCGCGTTATCGATGCAGTATCTCCTGTTCGCGTGCACCGCGTTTATGGAGTTCTGCCAGTAATTAATGCCGTTGTCGTCGATGTTCCTGAAATCAACCCACGCCTGCGCGAATTGGTAGGTGAACAAACTGCCGAAGAACGAGTAAACAACCTTATACCCGCCGTATTCCGCGACGGGCTTCCTCCACGCCTTCCAGCATTCCGGCGATATAGGGTACGTTGGGGAACCTATCGCGAGTATATACGCTATCAGCCCTTCGTTATACCAGTCCCAGTACGAGCCGAGGAAGCCGTTCTCCGGGGTCCATCCCATGCATATCAGGTTCTTCCCGTTCGTCATCCACTGCCAGTCCGCCCGGAAATACAGCGAGTTGGCGAGCCGCTCTAGCTCCGTGCCCTTGAAATACTGCGCCGCGAACAACGCGCCTGCGAAAAATATCGCGGAATCAATTGAGGAGACCTCGGATTTCCATACCCTCCTGCCCGTCTTCATGTCGACGAAGTGGTAATAGAACCCGTGTTCGCTCTTCAGCGTGTTCCTGAATGTCTTGAGCGTCCTGAATACGCGGTTATACGCCTCATCGTAGGTTACCCACCCCCTGCTGTGCCCGACGCATATGACCGCGAGGCCAAAGCCCGTTGCCGCGATGCTGCACGGCGCGCCGGCGGAGGCGTTATCCGCTATAAGGCCGGTATCGGGGTCCGCCTTATCCCAAAAATACCTGAACGTATCCTTCTCGATCTTGTCTATGAATTCGTCCTGCGCCGAAACCGTATTGCCGGCATAGAGGCAAGCCGCGGGGCACGAAACGACCGACAAAGCTAGAACAAGCGAGATGGCTGTCTTCATGGTTTGGTCTTAAAGAACAGTAACTGCCTCCTTGCTTCTTCCGCCTTCGACTTGATCTGGGCGGGCGATAACTTGTCCGCGTCCTTGATAAGCTCATCGAGGGAATTCACTGATACGTCTATCTTCATCCTGAATATCTCGGCCATGTTCTCGAGCATCCCCGACAGCCCCTTGAACTCATCGCCTTTCCTGAGGCGGAAGCCCGCGGTCAGGTTCCCGCTCGACATCGAATTTATCGACTTCTCTATTCGGCTCACCGGCCCCGCTATCTTATGCGACAGGAATATGCTCGCTGCGGCAATGACAAGCACGATCGGGAGTATCCTTGTCACGAGCTCGTTCTTCGTATCATCGAGTATGTAATACACCGACTGCTGCCCGTCCGCGCTCAGGAAACGCGCTTCCCTGAAGTAACGTTCGGGTGTGTTCGCCTCCTGCGTGCCGTACCTTGCGTACTCGTAATCCTTGACGCGCGAAGCCATCTGCAGCTTTTCGGAAAGGTTCCACGCCGACCACTCCGACGCCGCCCTCCCGAGGATGCCGTAGTACATTACAACACCCGTCAGCAGGGAGGCCAGCAACATGCACAAAACGATCGCCGCCATATAACGCACCTGCATGCCCGGGTTTACAAAATAATTCCTCCTCCTCGCACCGCTCCTTTTCATCTCTTCCTCCCTTTTCCCCCGCGTATATTATATGCTCCCCCGGGCCGGAAGTCAATTGACACCTCGTCGATATTATGCTATTTTATAGCAAATGTTAAGGATGATTTTATCTTCAACCGGCAGTTTCTACTTTACGATCCTTAACCTGTTGTATCCGCAGGATTGCCTCATCTGCAGCAACAGGATCCATGAGGCTAAGGACGCCCGGCTTTGCGCCCCCTGCAACAACAGGATAATGAGGTATGCCGACACCCCCCACTGGAGCTTCACCGAACAGGGCCTCGCTTTCGACGCGGCTTACCACGTAGCGGATTACGACGACATAGTAAAGAGGTGCATCTGCCTCATGAAATATGGAGGAAAGCGGCAGCTTTCCGACACCCTCGGCGGCCTCATGACAGAATACGCCGAAAGGAACATGAATTTCAACGGCATAGACATGTTCGTGCCCGTCCCCCTGCACCCCGTAAAATTGCGCGAGAGGCAGTTCAACCAGTCGGAGCTCATAGCAGGGCACCTCGCGGAAAAGTTCGGCAAGAAGCTCGAGAATAAATGGATAAAAAGGATACGTTATACGCCGCAACAGGCCGGCCTCTCGAGGGAGAAGCGCTTCCGCAACATTAAAGGCGCGTTCCTCGTAAGGCAAGACGCGGATTTCAACGGCAAGTCGGTCATGCTCATCGACGATGTCATGGCTACCGGCGCCACCCTCCACGAATGCGCTAAAGCTATCAAGTCCGCCGGCGCAAAAAAGGTCTACGCTTTCACCCTCGCGCGGGGAAACTGATATGAGGATAATCAGGATATACATCCTTAAGGAACTTGCCGGGCCTTTCATCTTCGCCTTCGTGATAACAACGTTCGCTTTCATGGCCGGCAACATGATAAAGCTCGCCGACCTCGTCGTCAATAAGGGCGTGGATTTCTTCTCCGTATGCAAGCTCTTCCTGTATATGCTCCCGTGGCTCTTCACGTTCACGGTGCCGATATCAGTCCTGACAGCGACCCTGCTGACCTTCGGGCGGTTGTCGTCCGACAACGAGATAACCGCGATGCGCGCGAGCGGGATAAGCCTGTATAAACTCGTATATCCGCTGGTCCTGCTCGGGCTCGTCATCAGCCTGGTGTCATACGAGCTAAACGACTGGATACTGCCGCGCCTGCGTTACGAGACCAGGAAGCTCGTAACCCAGATAGGCTCGAAGAACCCGGCCGCCTACCTCGAGGCCGGAACGTTCATAAAGGCGTTCAAGGGATACATCGTCTTCATATACGGCATAGATAAGAACAAGCTCACGAACATCAGGATATACCAGCCGCAGGAAGGCCGCCCGACGCGCACGATCATCGCACAAAAAGGCGAAATGGATTATATAGAATCGAAGGACGCGATACGGCTGAAGCTCATCAACGGTACCGTCGACGAGCCGAACCCGAACGACCCGAACAACTTTTATAAATTGAACTTCAAGACCTATATAATGACCCTGGACCTCAGGGAAGGCCGCGACCTTAAGATCGACAAGAAGAAATCCGACATGTCGATAGACGAACTCAAGGAGAAGATCAAGGCGCTGAAGGCGGAAGGCGTTGACCCGTCGCCCTTGCAGATGGAGATCCACAAGAAGATATCCTATTCGTTCTCGTCGCTTATATTCATACTCATAGGCATCCCGCTTGCGCTTATGGCGCGCCGCGGCGAGAAATCCATAGGGTTCGTGCTGAGCGTGTTCGTCATAGTGACTTTCTACCTCATACAGCTCGGAGGCGAGGCCCTTGCCATTAAAGGCATCCTCTTCCCCGCGCTCGGCATGTGGCTGCCGAACATCGTATTCGGAATAATCGGGCCTGTAATGATATTCCTTATGGCGGAACAATGAAAATAATAGACAAATACATAACGAGGGGTTTCATCTGGCCGTTCCTCTACTGCCTCTTCATCTTCCTTTTCCTTTATGTCGTCGGCGACCTTCTCGGGCACTTGAGCGACCTCGTGAAAAAAGACATACCCTTCGACGTGATAAGGACTTATTACCTGGCTTCCCTGCCGTTCATATTCGTTCAGACGACGCCTTTCGCGGTCCTGCTCGCCTGCGTCTTCCTCTTCTCGAACCTTAACCGCCATAACGAGATAATCGCTTTAAGGGCGGGCGGCATCGATACCTTGCGCATCATCACCCCTGTCCTGCTGCTCGGGTTCGCGATAAGTTTGGCGGTATTCCTCGTCAACGACAAGGTAGTCCCCGAGTCGGCCGTGATATCGAACACCATCAAGGAACTCCGCTTCGACAAGGAGCAGAAGGAAAAAGGCGACAGGATCGAGAATATTACCGTCTTCGGCAGGGACGGCAAGCTCTTCTACGCGAGGGAATTCGACCTCGGAACAAAAACATTGAAGGATGTCGTTATGCTGGTGCACGACAATAACCAGGTCCTTAAGAGGAAAGTAACCGCCGTCAGCATGGAATGGACCGGCAAGAACTGGAAATTCCACGGGGCCGACTCGTTCAGGTTCGACAGCGACGGCAACGTGCTCGGCAAGCCCGCTATATTCCGGACGCCGAAAATAATCGACTTCAACGAGACGCCCGAGAGTTTATTGAAGAAGCAGACCCAGCCCGATTTCATGAATTACGCGCAGTTGAGGGATTACATCCACCTGCTCGCGCTCGAGAGCAAGTCCACCGCGAGGAAGCTGCTCGTGGACCTGCATTACAAGCTGGCGCTCCCCTTCACGAGCGTCGTAATAATGCTCATAGGCATCCCGTTCGCGCTCAAGAGGACCAGGTCGAAGGCGATGGCAAGCATGGGCCTCGCCCTAATGATAGCCCTCGTATTCTACGGCGCCAACGCGTTCTTCCTCGCGCTCGGCAAAGGCGGGTTCCTTCCCCCCATAATAGCAGCATGGGCCGCGAACTTAATATTCGCGGCCCTTGGCATATACCTGCTTGCTGAGATCCGCTCTTAGGGGACGTGTCAAAAAGGGACACTCCGCTATTTAAATGATCTGATCCTCTCGTCTACTATATATTCATAAGGGCGCGATTTTGACATATAATCTATATAAACTTCCCTTCTTCCTTTTTCATTGCCGGCCAGTGTCTCGAATAATGGATTAATTGTTATGAAATCATCGCGGTGCCTGCCTGCATAATGACCATAACTTGACCATGGATATCCTGATACCTTATCCGCAAGATTTGCACGCACGGGATTCCTTTCTATATACCTGGCGCACTCCAAAAGATATGAATCATCTTCGATGAATATGCTTTTATACCTGTTCTGGAACAGATAGCCGACATGTTCGTATGTATTTCTGTAATAATTTGCATAGCTCTGGCAAATTCCTTTCATGAGCGGAGACAATTCATCCGCTTTACCGATTTTCATTAACAGATGGAAATGATTCGGCATGATGCAATAATGATATAGCTCATAATCAAATTTTTCCTTATATCCGTTTATTATCTCCTTAAACCTTTCGAAATCGCCCGCCCTGCAGAATATCTTATCCTTATTGTGCCCCCTGTTTAATATGTGATAGACGCCTCCATCTACGACCGTACGTTTAGTCCTAGGCATAAGAAATCCCTCCTCTTTACTCATGTAGACGTAAAAAAGAGGGATTTTCTTTCAACTATTTTAGCGGAGTGTCCCTAAGTGACACGTCCCCTAGGCTTTGCCGGCGCAGCCGAGGAATCCTATCTTCCTTTTGACGACTTCCTTTATCGCGTCGCGCGCGGGGCCGAGGTATTTCCTCGGGTCGAACTCGCCCGGCGTCTCCACGAATACTTTGCGTATCGCTCCGGTCATGGCGAGGCGAAGGTCGGTATCAATATTGACCTTGCAGACGCCCATCTTCGTCGCCCTGGATATCATCTCTTCGGGAACACCCCTCGCGCCGGGTATCTGCCCGCCGTAATCGTTGCATTTCTTTACGAGGTCCGCCGGCGCAGATGAGGCACCGTGCAGGACAAGCGGGAATCCCGGAAGCAGTCCCTTGATCTTCTCGAGGCGTTCGAAATCCAGCTTCGGTTCGCCCTTGAACTTATATGCCCCGTGGCTCGTCCCGATCGCGACGGCCAGCGAATCGCATCCGGTCTTCTTCACGAACTCGACCGCCTGGTCGGGGTCCGTATAGATCGCGTCCTTCGCCGCAACGGATATGTTGTCTTCGACGCCCGCGAGCTTCCCGAGCTCAGCTTCGACCGGGACGCCTTTCGCGTGCGCGTAATCGACTACCTGCTTCGTCAACCTTATATTCTCCTCGAACGGGTACTTCGACCCGTCTATCATGACGGACGAGAACCCTCCGTCGACGCACGACTTGCACATCTCGAAATCCTCGCCGTGGTCGAGGTGCAGGACGCAATCGATGCCCGTGCATTCCATCGCCGCCTGGACGAGATGTATAAGGTACTGGTGGCGCGCATATTTGCGAGCGCCTGCCGAGACCTGGAGTATTACCGGCGCCTTCGCCTCGGCTATCGCCTCGGTGATGCCCTGGATTATCTCCATGTCGTTTACATTGAACGCCCCTACCGCATAACCTTCCTTATACGCCTTCTGGAAGAGCGGTTTTGATGATATGAACGCCATCTTCTTCTTCCCTTTCCTTTATGTGCCCATTTCCCACGAGGAGAGGTACTCCCTCTGCTCCTTCGTGAGGACGTCTATCTTTACCTTCATCGATTCCAGCTTCAGCGCCGCTATCTTCTCGTCTATGTCCTTCGGCACCGAATATACCTTGTTCTGAAGGCGCTTCGAGTTCTTCGTTACGAACTCCGCCGACAACGCCTGGTTCGCGAAAGACATGTCCATGACCTGC
>JAKLIT010000060.1 GCA_022709465.1 Candidatus Omnitrophota bacterium
GGCTGCGCCCAAGGCCAGCGTCGATGCCGCGGCCGTGCCGTCAGAGTTGACGGTGAAGGTATCGGCGGTCGTGCCGGTAAGCGCGCTTGCCGCCGCGGAGACGGAACCGCTTAACGTGAGGTTGCCGTCCGTGTCGAGATAGGCGACATTCGCCTCGTCGCTGTCGCGCCAGACCTGGATATTGGTAGAGCCGTCGTTGGTCGTGCCTTTGACAATAAGGTGGCCGAGCGCCGGGGTGCCGTCAAAATCGGTCGTACCTATGCCGACGGCTCCGCCGGGCCTCAATATGAACCTCTGGTAGTAAGCCGCCCCGTCATATTCCTCTATTATAAAATCATTGACGAAACCCGCGGCCTTACGGTGCTGGACATTCCATGATTTGTCACCCGCTTCATTAAGCAAATTGACGTATGAATATGCGAAAGCGTCCCCGGAACCCGTTATAATCAGGCTTGCCGCTCCTCCGGTATTATTGATCCTCGCGGTCTCCACGACATCAAGGTTATACTGAGGGCTCGCCGTCCCAATTCCCACCCTGTTGCTGTTCGCATCTATAGAGAGCGTATTCGCGTCGAAGTTCAGTGCGTCCACGCCGCCTCCGAGGGTAACGGCGGTATCCGCCGGCATGTTCGTCGTCAGGACGGTCCCCGTAGCATCGGGGAACGTGAAGACGTGGTCAGAGGTCTGGCCCGCCGAACTGACCGTGACACTGTTGCCGTCGGAGTTGACTTCGAAAGTATCGTTCGTGGTGCCTGTTATAGCTGTGCTTCCCCCGACAGCACCGAACGAAAGGGTGCCCGAACCGTTTGTCTTAAGGACATGGCCGTCAGATCCGTCAACGCTTGGCAACGTCCAGATCAGGTCGTTCCCTATCGCGTCGGGTGCCTTGAAACCGACATAGTTAGTGCCGCCCGCGGCCAGTTCGCTGAACCTCAGCTCGAGCGTATTGCCCGCGGCAGTCCCGTGGGGGCTAAAAGCCAAGCTGGTACCGCCGATCAGCGCCCTTGTCGCCGGGTCATTGTCCGCCGCTCCGGCGGTTGACGCTTTCGCGGTCTGGAATATTATCGCTGACGCTCCGGTGCCTGTCGCAGTCCCTGCCTTCAGGATGAGGTTGCCGCCGTTGAGGTTACTCCCGGTTGCATACGCGCCGCCCGCCTGCACAGTCATGTCATTTCCTGCTTGTCCCGCCGACTGATGGCGTTCCATGCCTATTGTCCTGCCTGACTGGCCGTCCAGGGATAGGATATAGCTCGGTTCGAGTACGGTCGGGTTGCCGTCGAAGGTCCCACCGATACCGATATTTCCGCCCGCCGGTTGCAGTACCAGGTTGGTCGCTGCGGCGGCACTGCTCCATCCTCCCACCCTCGTATAATCCGTGCCGGCGACATCCTTCGTCTGTATATACATATACGGTCCTACTGCCGCGGCATAGAATGTGCTCTCGGAACCGGTCACGACTTTTAATGTGCCCACTACTTCGAGCTGTGCGCCGGGGTTGCCCGTGTTGATGCCGACCCTGTTATTGGCAGCGTCTATCGTAAGCGTATCGGCATCGAAATTAAGCGCATTTATCGCGTCATTCAATGTGACGGCGACGGTCGCGTCTGACATATCGGTAGTGAGCACTTTTCCGGACGCGTTCGGAAAAGTATAATCATGGTCCGACGTCTGCCCGGACGAATCTATCGTCACGCTGTTGCCGTCCGTATTGACTTCCCAGGTATCCGAGGTCGTGCCTGCGGCTGAAAGCGCACCTGATATAGTGCCCGTGACATTAAGATCGCCGGAGATATCGACCCTGTCTGAGGCGGCATTAAGCCGCATGAGCTCCGCCAACACGCCGGCTTCGGTAATGCTGAATACCATATCGGCGTTTTCCGAGCCCTGGGTCACCGTCGTCAGGACCGTATCTATCGAGCCGTGTTTCTGCAGGTTGCCCGCGTCTTCAACGTAATACGCGAGCCCCGTGCCTATGCCGGCCTGCGGCGCGTTCGTCGTCGAATGCTGTATCTTCAATATGTCGCTTACGGCATTATCGACCACGTCCTCGTTGAGCAGCGCCATGCCCGCGGTAGGCGTCAGGGTGACGAGGTCGACATTGGCGGACGTGTTCGTGAACTTGAATGTATCCCACTCCTTGAACTGCATGATGTTATCCGACTGCGAGATATATATGCTGTGCGCGTAATCTGGGTTGCCGGACGCGGAACTTATGACCGCGAACGACTTCTTGTCGTACATCGTGATGTCGTCATAATGATAGGCGATGCCCGTATTCTCGAAAGCGTTCTCGACGAACATCGATCCCGCCGCCGTCGCCTTTGCGGGCGCGGGAGCGGTCGCGTCGCGCACTATTACGGCGCTCGCTGGCTGGAGGTTCAGGTTACCGGCCGGAGTTGTTATGAACGGGTTGCCGCCATTGCCGAATGTCAGCGTGGGTGTCGCGGAGGTGTTATCGGTGTCGATAGTGAACGTGTCAGATGACGTGCCTGCTATAGACGCGCTCGCGGCATAGAGCGTGCCGTCGACCTCGAGGTCGTTCTGGATATACGCGTCGCCCGCGCCGGCTACCGCGGCTCCCGCGTCACTGCCTACTACCAGGTTCGCTACCGGGGTAGTGTCCCCGAGCCCGAGATAACCGTTAGCGTCAAGAGTAAGCCGCCTTGTGCCGAACATTGATATGAAATATCCGCTGCCGGGGACAACGGGAGAATAACCGGCTTCGGAACTTAGGGTATCGGCGACATAATTCCTGGTTGTCGACGTATTGGCTCCCACCGAAGCATCGATGCGTATAGCGCCGCTATTCAGCCCTTCGAATTTCGCGACCTCTATAGTTCCCGTGGGATCGTAAACATGCAGCTGGTTTCCGGGGGCAGCTGCCCCTATTCCGACACGGTTATTCTGGGCATCGATAGACAGCGTATCGGCATCGAAATTCAGCGAATCTACGGCATCGTTTAGCGTGACATCCACCGTCTGGGTGGACAGATCCAGGATGCCGTCATTTATATCCACCGTCCCGCCGTTCGAATCTATCACAAGGTTGCCGGATACGGTCGTCACTTGCCCGTTGCTTCCGCCGGAACCTCCGAGGCGCAAGGTGGTCAGCGCGTTGTCGTTATTGGAATTCACCGTGAACGTATGGCTTGTAGTGCCGTTTATCGCGGCGCCGGAACCCGTTATCGTGCCGACCGCGGTCACATTTCCGGCCGAGTCGACGTTAAACATCGACACTCCTCCCAGCTGCAGGTCAAACAGGAAATTCGCAGTCGCGGGGCCGCCCGCGGCCGTCTGCGTCAGGTTAAGCCGTATGCCGGTATAATTTCCCGCGGCTTTATTGATCGTCGCCGCATAATCGTACGCGATCTCATTCCCGGCAGCCGCACTCTTCGTGACAGCCCCGGTAAGGCTGTATCCCGATGCGGGGTTCAACGCGAGGTTCGCGTTAACGCCGCTTATTATATCGGCATACAGGTAGCGCCATGCCAGGCCGGAGGATCCGAGGTCATAAGTGGAATCAACTGAGGGTATCAGCGATGACCCGAAGTAACCGGTCACGGTGACCGTGTCAGATGTCGTATCGCCAAGATACATCGCGGAATCAAAATAAGAAACACCGTCTACCTCGAAGATCCCCGTTACATGCAAGTCATCGTTGGTAGTAGCGTGGGAATTAGACCCTGTGGCGGTGCCGATCTGGGTATTTCCCCCGCTTCCGGGTGCTATGACCAGGTCCTCGTTCGCGGCAGTCGTTATATCGACCGGCACGCCGTCGAACTCAAGCTGTCCGGCATAGGCCTCGCCCGCCGCGCCCGGCGGCGCAAGCATGAACCAGCTGGCGAAAAAGTATGCCAACAATAAGATAAATACCGGAACGGACGCCCTGGCGGACACATTTTTCTTTAATGTAAGCATTTCAAATTCCTCCTTTAGATTATTATTCCAATGTGAACATGAAAGATTCTTCACCTGTCACTGTCTCCTCGGTATTCTTGAACATCCCTTTTAGGGTTATTGTGCCGGCACCGTTAAGCACAACGGTACCGTCCTTTTTTATATACAACGCCTCATCAGATGGAGACGCCGGGGTGATCTCCCCGTATATGAAATTCCCGGTAGAAAATATCGACGGGTTGCCTCCTCCGACAGTGACAGACTTGGCCTCGAATGTCTCCCCCGCGGTGGCGGAAGACCCTTCGAGGTCTATTGTGACGTCATCTACGGACGACGGCGTTCCCTCGGGATTCCAGTTATTCGGATCGGCCCAGGTCGAAGCATCGCCGGCGGCGATCCAGTTCTTCTCGGCGCCGTATGCCTGCCCCTGGCCTGCGGCCGTAAAAACAGCCGCGCAAACCAGGGATATTAGCGTGCCCAACACATTCTTCATCTTATGAATAACGCGGCCCCCGATATGTCCATCTTCGTGACCTTAAGCTCCACTTCGCCTTCGCACAATACTATATTGTCGGTATCTTCATCATAGTCATAATCATACATCCCGTTCGGGCCGAGCGAGAGCAGGTTGAGCCCCGCCTCTACGCTCGTGTTCGGCTTGTCGCTGAAGACCGTCTTTCCGGATGGATATTCTATCGTATAAGACGATATCTTCGGGGCCGCAAGGCCCGAGCGGCTGAAGTTGACCGTCAGCCTCCATTCGCTTCCTCTCGACGGCACGGCTGCCAATTGTATGACATCCTTATCATCTATACCGGAAAGGTTTGAAAGGAAAAATGTCCTTATGTGCCGGGAATCGGGAATAAGGAACCTCATTCCTTCCTTAACGGCAAATGCGCCGCCCTTCGCGGGGCTGTTCCTCAAACTGACGAAACTTATCAGGTCCTTCTTCCTGCCGGCTGTCTTATCGCCGGGACCCGGCGGCAAGCTTGCCTCGGCGGATATCTCTATGCCGCCGATGAACTGCAGCTTATCGTCCGGGACATCGCCTCCTTCAGAGATGCTGTTGTTGGTATTGTCAAAATATTTGAGGGAGAAGGATGTTATCTTTATGCCGAACGGGTTCTTTGATATCTCGGCCCGGCCCGCGGCATCCTCCACGAACAGCAGGCCGTCTTCTTTGGCCCACTTGTATCTCGTGACCGTATCGGGGTTTTTCCCGGGATCGGGATGGAATGTGAAACGCAGCGAACTTCCCGGGGCTACCTTTGAGGCAAGCTGGACTTTGTTCAGCTCTTCCTTCCTGCCCCAATCAAGCATAGAAACCGCTATCGGATAATAAGCGTCGGTATCCGGCGTGCGCGCCTCCGCTATAGGGATACTCGCACCCGGCCTTATCTGCCTGTCCAGCTCGTACACGTTAAGCCCGCTCTGGGCCATATGGCTTGAATCGGTCCGCGGGTATACGACCTCAACCTCGTCCGAATACGCCTTCACTATCTCGAGTGAGTCCCGCAGTCCGCTCCTGTCCGGCGTGCCCTCTACGAGTTCCTGCATGACCTGCGAAAGGACCTTCTGTAACATCAGCTCGTCCTTCATATACGCCCAGCTTTGCAGCGCGGTCGCCACGCTCCAGTATATAGCGCCCGTTATGAATACGGCGATAAGTACCGCTATAAGCAATTCTACTAACGTGAATCCGGACTGCCTTTTATCCACGTCATGTCCTCGAGTAAGGTAACGAGTTCTACCACGGGGGCCTTATCATTGTTTACATTAAATACCGATACCTTAACCTTTAAGGGTTCGGAGGCTGTATCTATATCCGTATATATCCTCCATCTTCTCCCGTTCAAATCTATCGGCGGATCTTCGGCCGGAGGGTAGTACGTGCTGCCTATCTCCCTGAACTGTTTGGTCGTGAAATCGAGGTTCTTCACGCGCTCCATCTGCCATTTGGCCAGGTTAAGCGCCGTTATAGTCTCCCCCGTCATCGAGGAAGACGCAAGCGTATGCGAGAAGAGCTGCATCATCGGCACGAAAAGCGCCGCGAGCACAGCCAGCGTGATGAGCACTTCCGTATATGTGAAGCCATTACGGGCTTTCATGCTTTAGAATGAGTTGTATTTCAACTGTATCGTCCTCGTTATCCCGCCGACCTTGCCGGTCGACGACAACAGCGATTGCTTGAAATCCAGTTTTACCTCATATGTCCCGTCGCCGAGGGAGGTGGGGTTCACGAAATATTCCTCACTGCCTATGATTATCGCCTGGGATTTCAGCAGGAATACCGCCTGGCTGATACCGGCTTCCGCCAGGTACAGCGCTTTCGCGCGGTTCACCTCATACTGGTTCGTCAGCGCGATAGACGACAATAGCGCGACAAGGCTCGCGCCGATAAGGCTGACGGTCAATAGGACGATCAGTACGCCGAATAATACAGCGCCCCGCCTGTTACCATTCGTTCGGCTTCTGCCCCGCATAGCTTCCCCATTTTGAGCTCAACGGCTCGGTGACGTTTACCACGACGTCCGCCTTGTCCGTTATATACGCCCAGCCGCCCTTGCCGGACGGCGAATCTCCGCTCGATATGTTCTCTATCGTGCTGAGGCCCTTCTTGCTCGTCACCAGCTCGGGCGGGATGCGGTCAAGGTAAGCACGTTTTACGCCCATATCGTCGTACTGCGCGGTCAACAGCTCATCGAGGGCGTCGGGATACCTGCCCTCCTTGGCCCTGAAGAGCGTGATCCTGGTCCTTATGGAACTGAGGTTGGTCTGTGTCGCGGCTATGCGCGCCTCGACGTCGAACCCTATGAAGTTGGGTATTATCGTCGTGGCAAGAATCGCGATTATCGTTATGACTATCAGTATCTCGATAAGGGTAAAACCTTTACGCTGCCTCATATTTCTCTCCTTTACGCTTTTATTATCTTGATGAGGTTAAATATCGGCAAAAGCACCGAAAGGGCTATGAACGCCACTATCGCTCCCATAACCAGCAGCAGGAACGGCTCGAGCAGGCTCGTGAAATTGCGCAGCGTGTATTCGACCTCCGGCTCGTAGAACGAAGCCACCTCGGAGAACATCTCTTCGAGATGCCCCGATTTCTCGCCGCTGCTTATCAGTTGTATCACCATAGGCGGGAATATGCCCGACGACCTGAAGGCCTCGGTCACCCCCTGCCCGACATTTACCCTGTTGCGAATATCTATGAATATCCTGCGAAGCACCGTGTTCGTTATAGTGTTCTCCACGACGGCCAGGCCTTCATGGAAAGGGACACCCGTCTTCGTGAGGGCGGCCATCGCCCTGCTGAACCTCGATATCATGACCTTCAGGTATAGTTCGCCGAAAAGCGGCGACTTCAATATATAGCCGTCTATCCTGTACCTGCCTTCGGGGGTCGAGATATACCATTTGAGCCAGAACGCGAATAAGACAAGCCCGCCTGCCGCGAGGTACCAGTAATTCCTCAGGGCCCAACTGAGGCCCAATATGACCTTCGTGGGGGCCGGAAGCTTGGCCTGCGACGCCTCGAATATCGAAACGAAATTCGGAAGCACCGCCACGAGCACGAAAGTCACTACCGCCAGTGAGAGCCCTATAAGCACGACCGGGTAGATAAGCGAGGACTGCACGCGCGACCTTATCTCGAGCTCGTCGGCTCCGAGCGAAGCGAGGCGCTCAAGGACATCGTCGAGCAACCCGCCGGCTTCGCCTATCTTCACCATCGAGACGAAGAACCCGTCAAACACCTGCGGGTGTTTCGCGACGGATTTCGAGAAACTCATACCGCTCTGCACGTCCTTCATGACCTGCTTTATTACGCCCCTGAGTTTCTGGTTCTTGACCTGTTCGGCCACGTTATCAAGGGATGAGGTGAGGGTGTTTCCCGTGCGCAGCAGCGTGGCAAGCTGCCTTGTGAAGACAATTATCTCCTGCCTGCTTATCCTTGAGAACGCCCTGGAATAGTATTCCTGCAAGCCGCCCGAGGACGCCGCCTGCGGCCTTATCTCTACGATGCTGTAACCGAGGTCCCTAAGGCCGGATGCGACTTCGTATTCGTTCCCGCTCTCGGCGGACCCGGTGACCAGCTGCCCGGACTTGT
>JAKLIT010000061.1 GCA_022709465.1 Candidatus Omnitrophota bacterium
TGCGCTATCTTCTTCCTGTATTCCGCGAACTGAGCGTATATATCGTCGAACGAAAATCCCTCGTGGTTGTATAACTTCCTAAGAGTCTCGTTCTTCGCCGTGATGTTCTCCTTCAGCTTCTTCCTGAAGGTCTCGTCATCGAGCAGGTCCGCGAGCCTTATGCCGGACCTTCCGACCTTGTCGACGTAGCACGGCCCGATGCCGCGGCCGGTCGTGCCGATCTTCTTGCGGCGCTCGCTGAGGCGGTCGATCTCCTTATGGTACGGGAATATCAGGTGGACCTGGTCGCTGACCTTCAGGTTATCTCCGACCTGTATGCCCTTGGAGCGCAGGCTGTCTATCTCGCTTATCAGGGCTTCGGGGTCCACGACCACGCCGTTGCCTATAACACATATCTTGCCCTTGTGCAGGATGCCCGAGGGTATCAGGTGAAGGATGAACTCGCCCTCGCCTATGACGACCGTGTGCCCGGCGTTGTTGCCGCCCTGGTAGCGCACGATGTAATCCGCGTCGCGCGAGAATATGTCTATTATCTTGCCCTTGCCCTCGTCACCCCACTGGGCGCCGACTACAACTGTATTCATGGTCATAGCCTGATGAGTTTAGCTTCTATTACGTGTTCGGCGCCGCGGATCTCTTTCATGACGGCGTCCGGGACCTCTTCGTCGAGGTTCAGGACCGTCATCGCGTGGCCGCCCGCCTTCTTCCTTCCCAACGTCATGCCGGCGATGTTTATCTTATGCTTGCCGAGTATCGTGCCGATGTGGCCGATTATGCCCGGCTTGTCCTCGTTGATAAGGACGAGCAGGTAACCGACCGTCGACGCCTCGACGTAGAAATCGTTTATCTTGACTATGCGCGGGTTCTTGCGCGGCGAGAGCGTCCCCGCCACGACGACCTTCGCCTTGTCGGTGTTCGCCTCTATAGTAATGAGGTTCGCGAACTCCTCTATCTGCGACGTCTTCGTCTCGACTATCTTTATGCCGCGCTCCTTCGCTATGAACGACGCGTTCACGTAATTTACCGTCTCCTGCAGGATCGGCGTGAGCGCTCCCTTCAGGAACGCTATTGTCACCGACGCCATGTCGTGCTCGACTATCTCGCCGGAGTATTCTATCTTTACCTCCTGCATCCTGCCTTCCGAAAGCTGGCCGATCACGAGGCCCATCTTCTCGGCGAGCGTCACGTACGGGCGTATCGCCTTGTAGACCTCCGGGTCCACGCAAGGGACGTTGACGGCGTTGCGGCAGCCGCGGCCGAGCAGCGCGTCCGCGACCTGCTTAGCCACCTCTATTGCGACGTTGACCTGCGCCTCTTCGGTCGAGGCGCCGAGGTGAGGCGTCGCTATCAGCTTTTCGTTCTTGAACATCGTGAAATCTTTCGGAGGCTCGTCCTCGTAGACGTCGAGCGCGGCGCCGGCGACCTGCCCGGACTCGAGCGCTTTCAACAGCGCCTTCTCGTCTATGATGCCTCCGCGCGCGCAGTTGACCAGGCGCACGCCTTTCTTCATCTGACCGAATTCCTGCTCGCCGATCAGGTGCTTCGTCTCGTTCGTGATCGGCGTATGGACGGTTATGTAATCGGATTCCCTTATTATATCCTTCACTTCCACGAGCTCGACTCCGAGGTCGTTCGCCCTTTCGACGGTAAGGTACGGGTCGTACGCGATGACCCTCATTCCGAACGCCATGCCGCGCTTCGCGACTTCGGTGCCGATGCGGCCGAGGCCGATGATGCCGAGAGTCTTGCCGTAGAGCTCGACGCCCATATATTTGTTCCTGTCCCACTTGCCTTCCCTCAGCGACGCGTTTGCGTTCGGGACGTTGCGCGACATAGAGAGCATCAGCGACCACGTATGCTCGCAGGTCGATATCGTGTTGCCGGCGGGGGTGTTCATGACTATGATGCCGCGTTTCGAGGCAGCTTCGGCGTCTACGTTATCGAGTCCCACGCCCGCGCGCCCGATCACCTTCAGTTTAGTCGCGGCTTCTATGATATCCTTGTTGACCTTCGTGCTGCTGCGGACCACGAGCGCGTCGTAATCCTTGATCAACGCTTTTAATTCCTCGGGCGGCAGCTTAAGCTTGACGTCGACCTGCAGCTCCTTCTCGTCCTTTAATACTTTCAGCCCTTCTTCAGACAGCGAATCGCTGACGAGCACCTTGTACATTTCTTTCTTCTCCTGTTGGATGTTTTACGCTGATTCGACGGGGCCCCTGTCACGGCCTTCAAGCAGGACTTCCTCGGCGGCTTCGACGCCGACGCCGGGTTCGCCCCTGAATCCCATCTCGGCGAGCGCCATTCCGAGCACGGCGATCGTCATCAGTATATCGGTATCGGTAATATATCCCATGTGCGCGATACGTATGACCTTGCCCTTGAGTTCGGCCTGGCCTCCGGCAATTCCGACGCCGTATTTATCCCTCATATGCTTGACGAGCTTCTCTCCGTCTATGCCTTCGGGCAAGCTGACGGCCGTGACTCCGTTCGACGGCGCGGTAGGCGCGAACAGTTTCAATCCCATCGCTTCCATCGCTTCGCGCGTGGCAAGCGCTAATATTTTGTGGCGGTTGAATATGACATCGAGCCCTTCTTTTTTCATCATCCTGAGCGTTTCGCGCAGCGCGATGACAAGCGATATCGCCGGCGTGAAAGGCGTATCTGTCGCGTCTATGGCTTTCTTGGCCTTCTTGAGGCTGAAGTAATACCTTGAGTTCTTCGACTTCTCGACCTTCTCCCACGCCTTATTGCTCAATGATATGAACGCGAGCCCCGGGGGTATCATGAGGCCTTTCTGTGAGCCGGACACCACGACGTCTATGCCCCACTCGTCGGTCTTGATCTCTTCGGCGCCGAGGCCGGATATGGCATCCACGACCAGGACCGCGTTATGGGCTTTCGTTACCTGCGCTATCGCCTTTATGTCCGTCAGGACTCCGGTAGAGGTCTCGCAGAGCGTCGTGAAGACCGCCTGTATCGAGGGGTCCTTCTTCAGCTCCGCCTCGATGGCCTTCGGGTCGACCGCCTTTCCCCATTCGACATTCATTACTATCGCGTTCACGCCGTAGGCCTTGCATAATTCCGTCCATCTCTCTCCGAACTTTCCGCCCTGGACGCATATCGCCTTGTCTCCCGCCGACAGCAGGTTACAGACCGCCGCTTCCATCGCGCCCGTGCCCGAGGATGTCAGCGTTATTACGGGGTTCTGTGTCTGGAATACGAATTTCAGGAGTTCGCATGTTTCCTTGAATATCTCCATGAACTCCGGCGTCCTGTGGTGGATTATCGGTTCGGCCATCGCAAGCAGCGCCTGCGGCGGCACTGGTGTGGGTCCCGGGGTCATAAGATAATTCTTCTTCATGCTGGCTTCCTCCTGTTTAGGTTTGTATTGATAAGTGCTGGTAAACTGCCGCTTTCCTGCATTTCTTGTCCAGGGCTATCTCCAGGACCTGGTCCATGTTCTCGACCGGTATCACCTTAAGGTCTTTCAGTATATTCTTCGGTATCTCTATAAGGTCTTTCTCGTTCTCTTTCGGTATGATGACCGTCTTGATCCCGACCATATGGGCCGCGAGCATCTTGGATTTGAGCCCGCCTATCGGCAGGACCTTGCCCCTCAGCGTGATCTCGCCGGTCATAGCGACATCCTTCTTCACCGGGCACCTCGTGAGGCTGGATATCAGCGCGGTAGCCATCGTGATTCCGGCCGACGGGCCGTCCTTCGGGATGGCGCCCTCCGGGATGTGTATATGTATATCCATCTTCTTGTAAAAATCATCGGAGATGCCGAGCTCGCGCGCGCGGGAACGGATATAGCTCAGGCCAGCCTGCGCCGATTCCTGCATGACCTCGCCGAGCTTCCCGGTAAGGGTCAGCTTGCCCTTGCCCTTCATAAGGGTCGATTCTATAGATATTATGTCTCCGCCGGCTTCGGTCCACGCGAGGCCCGTAGCCACGCCTACCTCGTTCTTCTCTTCCTTCTTCGGCTCGGTGAACTGCACGGGGCCCAGGTACTTTTCGATGCGGTTCGGCGTCAACCTTATCTTGAGGTCCTTCTCCTTTTTTACGACCTCTTTCGCGATCCGCCTGCAGACGCGCGCTATCTCGCGTTCGAGGTTGCGCACTCCCGCCTCGCGGGTGTAGCGCCTTATCATCCTCAATATTCCGTCCGGCGTGAACTTTATGTCCTCCGCCTTGAGGCCGTTCGCCTTTACCTGTTTGGGTATCAGGAACCCCTGGGCTATCTTGACCTTCTCGTATTCGGTGTAACCGGGTATCTTTATGATCTCCATCCTGTCCTGGAGCGGGATGGGTATGTTGTCCTGGAAATTCGCGGTCGTTATGAACATGACGTCCGACAGGTCGAACTCCACCTCGAGGTAATGGTCGGAGAACGTCGAATTCTGTTCGGGGTCAAGGACCTCAAGCAGCGCGGACGCCGGGTCTCCCCTGAAGTCCGTCGACATCTTGTCAACCTCGTCGAGCAGGAAGACCGGGTTCTTCGACTTAGCCTTCCTTATAGATTGTATTATGCGGCCCGGCAGCGAGCCGATATATGTCCTGCGGTGGCCGCGTATCTCGGCCTCGTCGCGCACTCCGCCAAGCGATACGCGCACGAAATTGCGGCCAAGGGCGCGCGCGACCGATTTAGCGAGCGAGGTCTTCCCTACGCCGGGCGGCCCGACAAAACAGAGTATCTGGCCTTTCATCGACTTAACGAGTTTGCGGACCGCGAGGTATTCGAGTATCCTCTCTTTCGGCTTCTCGAGGCCGTAATGGTCCTCGGCGAGTATCTTCTCCGCGTTCTTTATGTCGAGGTTGTCCTCGGTCCTTGCCGACCACGGGATTGCGACGAGCCAGTCGATATAGTTGCGCGAGACGGTCGCCTCCGGCGAGGACGGGTACATCCTAGAAAGCTTCTCGACTTCGCGAAGCGCGGTCTCCTGCGCTTCCTTCGGCATCTTCGCCTGCTTGACCTTGTCCTTCAGCTCGTCGAGCTCGTTCTTGTAATCGTCCTTCTGCCCGAGCTCCTTCTCTATGGCCTTCAGCTGTTCCTGGAGGAAATATTCTTTCTGGGCCTTCTCTATCTGTTTGCGGACGTTCGAGGATATCTTCTTCTCTATCTGGAGTATGCCTATCTCGGAGTTCAGCACCTCGGTAAGTTTCTTTATCCTGTCGACCGGGTTCAGGATCTCGAGTATCGCCTGCTTCTCCGCCACGCGCATCGTCAGGTACGACGCCGCCGTGTCGGCGAGCTGGTCGGGGTCCGCGATGTTGGCTATCGTCGCGTATGCCTCGGTCGGGACGCGCTGGTTCAGCTTCACGTATTCCTCGAACTGGTTGACCAGCGAGCGCACGAGCGCTTCCACTTCCATCGTCTTCTCCGCGGCGGACGGGATCTCCTCGATCCCGGCGTTCAGGTATCCCTTGGCCGGGGAGAGCTTCACGACCTTCGCGCGGTAGAGCCCCTCGACGAGCAGCTTATACGAGCCGTCCGGAAGCTTTACCGACTGGACGATCTGGCCTACCGTGCCTATAGCGTATATGTCGTCGGATGACGGCTCTTCGACCTTCACCGACTTCTGCGCGCAGAGCAGTATCGTCTTGTCCTTCGATAACGACTCCTCGACCGCCGCGATCGACTTCTCGCGGCCCACTACCAGCGGGACGGTCATGAACGGGAATACGACCATGTCCCTTAAAGGCAAAAGCGGCAGGGAATCTTTTGGTTGGTTCTCTTTTTTCATGGGCCCTTCGGTTATTTCTTCTTTCCTTTTATTACTTCATCCACGATGCCGTAGGCCTTCGCCTCTTCGGCGCTGAGGAAATAATCCCTGTCCGTGTCCTTCTTTATCTTCTCGAGCGGCTGGCCCGTATGTTTCGCGAGCAGCTCTTCTATCCTGTCGCGCATCCTCAATATTTCTTTCGCCTGGATGCTGATATCTGCGGCAGCACCCTGCGTGCCGCCCCACGGCTGGTGCATCATTATGCGGGCGTTCGGGAGCGCCAATCTCTTGCCCTTCGTGCCGGCGGCCAGCAGTATCGCGCCCATCGACGTCGCCTGCCCTATGCAATAGGTGCAGACGTCGGGCTTGACGAACTGCATCGTATCGTAGATCGCGAGGCCGGCCGTGACCACGCCGCCCGGCGTGTTGATATACATATTTATGTCTTTGTCGGGGTCTTCCATCTGCAGGAAGAGCATCTGCGCTATTATGAGGTTCGCGACGTAATCGTCTATCGGCGTTCCGATGAAGATTATCCTGTCCTTAAGGAGCCTTGAATAGATGTCGTAAGCCCGCTCGCCGCGTCCTGACTGCTCTACCACCATCGGGACGAGCATCTGCGACCGTTCCCTGTCTGCCATCTTTAGACCTCCTCTATTTTAGCGTTCGCGACCACGAATTCCATCGCCTTGTCCTGCGCTATCTCCGCTTTGATGTCTTCCATGAGGTCGTTCTCTTCGAGGTATTTCTTCGCTTCCTCGAAGGTCTTCTTCGCGCGGGTAGCCATCAGGTCTATGCGCTTGTTGATCTCTTCCTGGCTCGCGGAAAGATTCTCGGCCTGCGCGATCTTATCGAGGATGAAATACGCCTTTACCCTCTTCGTCGCCTCGTCGCGGAACTTGTCCTTCATCGCGGCCTCTTCCTTCTGTATATCGTCTACCTTATAGCCCATGTACTGCAGCCTCTGCTGCGCGTCCCTGAGCATATGCGCCGCTTCGGCGTCTACCATCGAGGACGGCGCCTCGAAGCTCACCGACTTGATCAGCTGGCTCATGAGGTCCTCTTCCGTCTTGAACCTGACCTCCTGCTCTTTTGCCTTCGTGAGCTCCTCGCGGATGTTGCCGCGCAGCTCGAGCAGCGACTTGAAACCGCCTATATCCTTGGCGAACTCGTCGTCTATCGCAGGGGCGATCTTCTCCTTGACCTGGTTTACGGTCACGATGAAGACCGCGGGTTTGCCGGCCTGGTCCTTTTTAGGGTAATTGGCGGGAAGCGTCGTGTTGACCGTTCTCGTGTCGCCCGGAACCGCGCCGATAAGCTGGCTCATGAACTCGGGCTTCGTCGATTTCGGAGTTAGCGGGAACCAGACGTTCTCGTTCTTCTCGCCCGGCTTGCCCTCGACCGATATCTCGACGTCGCATAAGCACCAGTCATTCTCTTTAGCCGGGCGCCCAGAGACGTCCTTAAGCTGCGAGTGCCTCTCCTGGAGCTCCTCTATGACCTTGTCTACGTCCTCGGTCGAGATCTGTGCCTTCTGTTTCGACGACTTGAGCCCTTTGTAATTCTTAAGTTTGATCTCCGGGCGCACGTGCACCTCGGCCTTGAACGAGAGCGGCTTGCCCGCCTCGAAGATTATATCCGTAACGGAAGGCATGCCTATCGTTTCTATACCGGCTTCCTTGACCGCCTTGACTATCGAGTCGCCTATGAGGCGTTTCTTGACCTCGTCGCCGGCCTTCTCCTTGTAATGCGATTCCACGAGGTAGCGCGGCGCCTTGCCGGTCCTGTATCCGGGGACCTCTGCGTACTTCTCTATCTCGTTATATATCTCGTCGAATTTTTCCTTTATCGTCTCCGCGGGGACCTCTATCTCGAAACCCCTGCGGGAACCCGTCAATTCCCTGCTTTTTACTTTCATAGTGATAAGCTTCAGGCCTTTATGAGCCCGAAGTCCCCGTCCTTTCTCTTATAGACCACTTCTACTTTGTTGTCATCGGCGTTCCTGAACACGATGAACTCGCCGTTAGATATTTTGAGCTCCTCTACCGCTTCCTCGACCGACATCGGCTTCTCGGCGACGCGTTTCGTCTCAACTATCCTGGGCCCGGCGGCGGGCTTCTCGCCCTTCCAGTAATCCTTGATGCCCCAGATCCTCGTCGCGATCTCCCTTATCCTGCCGGATGAATTCCTGACCCTGTGCTCCTTTACCTTGTCGTGCAGCTTATGCAGCTGGTTGTCGAGGGAATCTATCGCCTTGTCTATAGACGCGTACATGTCG